>CAISKH010000532.1 GCA_903885865.1 uncultured Mucilaginibacter sp. | reverse complement strand
GCCCCACGTTTCCCCGCTACATAGGCCCCAACAGCGCACGCTTTTTCCAGCACTTCCTGCAAGGGTTGCTTGTTAAGCAGGCCATTAATAAAGGTTGCTAAAAACGAATCGCCGGCACCCACGGTATCCACCACCTCAACCTTAAAGCCAGGATGTTCATAAAACTCGTAATCATGCCATACCATAGCGCCGTTTTCGCCGCGGGTTACGCAAATGGTTTGGGCATGGTATTTTTTGCGGAACTCATTTATTTGGTCCTTTAGGTCGCCCTTGCTGCCGTTAATAAGCAGGCTGGCCTCTTCTTCGTTCATTTTTACCACATCGGCATGGGCGGCCAGCGTCTCGATGGTTTGCAGGGTATAATGCGGGGCGCGCAGGTTTACGTCAAATACTTTTAACGCGGTGGTTTCGTCTAACAAATTTAACAAGGTATCGCGGGTGGTTTTTTCGCGACACACCAAACTGCCGAATATAATAGCCGTGGCTTTTTCAGCTGTGTGTACCAAAGCATCCGTTGGTTGTATATTATCCCATGATACCGGTTGTGGAATAATATAAGCAGGCTGTCCGTTCTTGTCGAGTTTTACGGTGACCTCGCAGGTGGGTAAAGTTTCATCCTGCTGTATGAGGTCGCTGTACAAATTGTTTTCTTTTAAAAAGGCCACCAGTTCATCGCCTGAAGCATCCGTACCCACCCGGCTGGCAAAAACGGCATCAGCGCCCTGCTGCTTAAGATGATAGGCAACGTTCATTACCGCCCCGCCAGCCACTTTTCCGTCGCCAAAGGCATCCCATAAAACTTCGCCGAAGCATAGCAGGTTGTTGTTCATAAAGGTTAAAGAAAGATAAAGGTAAAAGGTTTTGAATGCAAATTTATTTAAATTGCATTATGAAGAAAATTACCCTATCCTGCCTGCTGCTAGTTAATGCCTGCTTTTTATTTGCGCAGGACCGCCAAGCTATATTAAAACTGATGGACGACCAGCGCCTGGCCTGGAACCGCGGCGATATAGAGGGATTTATGCAGGGCTACTGGAAATCGGACTCGCTGATGTTTGTAGGTTCAAAAACCACCTACGGCTGGCAAAATACTCTTGATAATTATAAACGAGGCTATCCCGACAAAGCTGCCATGGGTATTTTAACCTTCGATATTTTAAAAGTGCAAATCCTTGGTCCCGAAAATGCCTTTGTATTTGGCGCCTGGCACCTGAAACGCGAAAAGGATAACCCTGGCGGTTATTATACGCTATGGTTCAGGAAAATTAACGGGGAATGGAAGATAGTGGTGGATCATACTTCGTAGAGTTGTATAGTTGATTGCTAAGATAAATACAGGTCACCCGCTATAACCTAATCTCTAATCAACCAATCTCTAATCACTGCCGGGGCTCTGCCCCGGCCAGCGCTTTATCCGCCCGTTTAACGGCGAGTTCTTCCTTCCAGTTCATATACCGGGTTTTAAAATTCTTTTTCATGACGTTGTCAAACTTGCGCTGTATGGTGAGGTTATACAGGCTTTTGGCTTTAATGGCCCATGACGTATCCCAGGCGCGCAGCGAGATGGAGAACGAGCCATCGAGATATTTCATCCAGTGCCAGTAGCCGGTGGGCATAAACAGGGTATCGCCATGTTCTAAAATAATTTCCTGTCCCTCAACGCCATCCAATGCCGGGAATTTGTTGTAATCGGGGTTTTCAATATCATAATCTTCGAGCGCGTAGGTAGCAAAGGGTATCTGGTACAGGCGTTGGCCCCATTTATTGTCAAACAAAATAACATGCTTGCGCCCGTTAAAATGGGTGTGGAATATATGGGCCAGGTCAATATCGTAATGCAAAAACGTAACAGATCCGGCGCCGCCGAAAAACATATTAGGATATTTATCTAAAAAACCGCCCATCAGGTCGGTAGGGGGGCGGTAATCGTCCAATAATCCCGGCGCGTGCTTTATGGGGTCGAACAGGAAAATACGCAGGTCGGTAGGTTGTTTTTGTATGAGGTCGATATAATCGCCAAACTTCATTTCGGCAGCGGGCGCGTTAATAGGTTTTGCCGGATCGGCCTTTGAGCTATCATATAAAGGAACCAGCTGGTCGCCAACCGTTTCTTTTAAATACTCGAAGGTCCATTTATTTAAAGCGGGCCAGCTTTCGGTGGCTTTACGCATCACCAGCGGCTTGCGCGGCTTTAAGTAATTGTTAATAAAATCCTCTTTATTAATATGATCTACCCTATCAATAGGGGTTAAAATAATGCCCATATTCACAATTAATTAACAAACAAAGGTAATTAAATGAATAAAGGCATCATGTCGCCGTATTGTTTTTGATATTTTACTGACAAAAAAGCCCGGTGCTGTTAAACACGGGGCTTTTTTTGG
>CAISKH010000531.1 GCA_903885865.1 uncultured Mucilaginibacter sp. | reverse complement strand
CTGATGATAAAGAAATGTGACTAAAGTATTTTCTATAGTAACATGCGGTTTGTGCTGCCACAAGTATTTCTTTTGATTGCAAAACCACACGGCAAAAAAATTCGCCATCATCATTTATGGTTAAAGTTTCGTCCCACTTGCCGGCTTTAGTTATTAAATGCGTCGGTGTTAGCCAGCTATGTATAGGTATCATACCGTTCCGGTTATTTTCAGCACCATATAATTTCAGCAAAAAATCAAATGGTGATTTACTCTCTTCATAAAAAATAAGGTCATAGCTGTTGGGTATTAACATTTCAAGTACCTTATCATTGTCATTAAAGTGAATTACAGGGCAAATGGAAACGGCATCTGTTATACTGTTTAACTGTGCAACCTGGGTGCTAATTTTATCAGACATCAACAAATCGTCGGCATCTAAAAACTGTACGTAATCTCCTTTAGCTGCCAGCAAGCCTTTATTGCGAGCGGCACTTGCGCCTTTATTTTCCTGCCGATATAGGTGTATAATTTTATTATTAAAGCTTTGGGCTATTTTAAGTGATTGATCTGTTGAGCCATCGTCAACAATAATGATCTCTTTATTAGGCCAGGTTTGATCTAATGCAGATGATATAGTTTCAGCAAGATATTTTTCGGCGTTATAAACAGGTATAATTATTGAAACTAACGGTTGCTGGGTTTTGTTCATACCGTTTTACTGAAAATCTGTATCCAGCGTTCTTTGGTTGATACGTTTACCGGTGGCTTATTACTTATAAACCAGGGTTGTTTTAAAACAGCGAGATATTCGTCCCGGTTCTTGTCCAGTTCAATTATCCGGTCAATTAGCGGACTAAAATCAAGGCCACCGAATTGCAAACGCATTTTTAAATTTCTGCCTATGGTTTTTAATTTTCTTTTTATACGATGTGCCGGGTTATGATAATATAGCGGACGTATATCTGTAAAATCCATCAGTGCATGTTTTTGCAGCCATTTGGTAATACTGGTTTCGGTATTTATATAATCAGGGGTGTTAATAAAGGCTTTAGTATTAAATACCTCATCTATTTTAGGGTCGCCGCAATAAATGGGCAGACTGTTTGCCTGCATGGCGTCATACAATTTCTCTGTTTGATAACCCGGGTAAACGTAATTTTCGAAGGCGATGGTAAACTTATATTCGCTTAAAAATGCCCTCTTACGTTGCCATGCATCCCCTGGATATAAATTATCAATGCCCGGCATATTATTCATCGACAGGCCCGGCGCATCAACTTTTTTATATTTGGATAGCTGCTTAAAAAACTCTTCGCGATAGGGAACATGATGTGAGTATAAGAAATTGCAGAAATATTTTTTGTTGCTATATATTTCCTCTGCATTATAATCGGGCGGTTTAACCAGTACTTCAGGCTCAATACCGTGCCACTGTATTCTTTTATAACGCGGATCATTTACTTCTTCTTCGCGCGGAACGCCGAATGCCCATTCGCAAACAGACAGATCGGGTTGTATATTTTCGCAAAAATAACCTATGCGGGTATATTTTCCGGGGGGGGGTATATCGTTTCCATATGGTCCAAATAATATGAAGTCGGGTTCATCGCTTTCCTCAAATATAAAGTCACCGATAAGCTCATTTAATATTTCAGTATACGCTGTGCTTTTATCTATTCCGTTTTGAAATTTTATTTTAACAAGCCTGGGCATTAGTAAATAAATTCAAAACTTCCCGCGTTATTATATTCATCAATTTTTTGATAAAAAAAACTATAGTTATTTTTCAAATCAGTATCCGTAGGCATTATATTTAAGCCGGTGGATTTTTTAGGCGATGTTAACCGCTGCCACAAGGTACCCACCCAAATTTTTATGTTAGAATAGGGAGTAATGTCTGCGTTGTCGCCGGCATAATTGTACTTGAGTTTGCCAATATTTCCTTCAAGTGCGCGAAGCGCCCCGGTTGCTGTTGATGTTACATTGCCCGGGGTATTTACGGCCAGCGAGTTATAACCGGTATAGTAGGCTATTTTTGCCTGCAGATAAGATAAACGTAGTGAATATTCCCAATCCATCATTTTAAACTGCGTGTCATAAAGCCCTAAAAAACTTAATGATGACCGGCGTACAAGCATGGATACGTCGCTAAAAGTGAATGATTTTATCAGCCCCTTTTTCCACTGTGTGTATTCGGGTAAACGCCCGGTAATGTCTATTTTGTCTGGATTTGTCAAATCGCTCTCCAAATGGTTGGATATACAAATATCTATAACTTTATTAGCCAGCATCAGATCGCAACATTTACGAATTGCTTTAAAATTATGTACATCATCATCAATTAATTTTTTAATGATGGCCCCCCGGGCCATTAATAATGCTTTATTCCAGCCATGAGCCTGGTTTCTATCAGGTTCAGAAACAAACTGATGTATTTTGCCTTCGGCATAAAGTTGCTGTAAATATTCTTTGGCACCATCGGTGCTGTTGCCATCAACAACTATTATTTCCTCGTCGGGCAGCAGGTTATCAATAACGTTTGGAAGCAGTATTTTTAAAAAGCTTACCCTGTTATAAGTGCAGATAAGATATGATAAGCCAATGCGGTTCAATTCATCAAGTTTTTATTTACAAAAAGTGCATCCCCTTGAAGTAGTTCGCCATTTGGAGCGGTATAACCAGGGCTAATATTTACAAGAGAGAAATTATTTTCATAAAAAATTTTATAAAGATCAAAAAATGTTGAAGATTGGTCATAAAGAGGTTTAAATGAAAATTCAGTATAAACCATTTTAGTCTTTTTAAGCGTTTCTATTGCAGATTTAAGTACCAGGTGCTCCGCGCCCTGCACATCAATTTTTATCAGATCAATATTTGTAAGTTCTTGTGTTGTAAAAACATGATCTAAAGTGAAAGTTTGAATTTTTGTCGGAATTGGTTCCTTAATATTCAAAGCCATTAATTCTGGTTTGCCGATGTCTATTTTTAATAAGGAACTTATCGAATCAAACTCATCATTAACATAAAAATCAGCTTCTGAGTTAATATCTGAGATAGCTGCATTTATTATTCGAAATACTTTTTTATCCGGAAAACTATTTTCAAGAATAGGAATTAGTTTAGAAACTGGTTCAATAAGTATTCCCTTTTCAATTTTATATTTTTTACAAATATTTAATGAAAAGTGTCCTACACTTGCACCAATATCCAAAAAAGTAATAGGTTGACTATTAGGAAGCCACTTCAAAATCTCCAACGGTACACCGAAGCGTGAATAAGGTATTTTTAAAGTGTCAAGCAAAAAGTTTTTTCCTTTTTGCTTAATGCTGTTAGGTAGTAAGCCTTTAAATAAATTCAAAGCTAATTTGGTATCAATAAGAAATTCTCAGTAAAGTTGCCGTATAGGTTCAGATCATTAAGGTTTGAAACTTTATTTAACACAGGCACTGAAAAGCAAGCATAATCAATGCCTGTAAAAAAATCATACAGATCCTTATTAACCAAACTAAAAGCTTTTATGTTAATAGGGTTCCATTCTAAAAGAATGGAAGGTTTACAGGTTTTAATACAATTGAGGCCACCCTTTAAAGCTAAAAGATCGCTCCCTTCTATATCAAGTTTAATGAAACTAACCTCCGGTTTATTTCTATTGCCCCATATTGTATCAATTGTTGTGCAATCCATTTCAACGAAGTTTTCAAATACCGTTCTTTTAGTGTCGCTTATACTATCATAACCACCCACAGATGCTTTTGCCAATTTAAAATTTATTTTTTTTTCAATATCTGCTACCGCTTTATCTATTATTATCCACCGCTTCAAATTTTTATTAGCGGCATGCGTTTTCATTAAATAGGGCAGGGTATTTGGTGAGGCTTCAACGGATATTAAAGTTATTGTTTCAAAACAAGAAAGTATTGGGATAGAAATGGTGCCAATATTTGTACCAATATCAAAAACTTCAGTACCCGGCTTAATAAGTGCTGTAATTACCCGTAAAGTATCGGCTTCATAAATCCCTTCTTTAATAGTCCTTAAAAAAATCTCACTATTTTTTGGGAAAAATATTTGCTGATCATAATAAGTGAAACTGCCTGTTATATTCCAGTAGTGCCTGGCAATATGCAGTTTTATTTGCCTTTTTATATAATTAAGCATCTGTTAGTTTATGTTTAATGCCATTTAACCAATAATAGCCTCTATACAATATATGAATAAAACATACAATCAAATAGGCTAAAGGGGAGGGTACATTTAAATAATACAATTTTAATAAAGCATTTTGAGAATTATATGGATAACTATTAATTGTGCTCCCTCCAAAATGTAATATAACCGGGGAATAACTGGGTGGATACCAGGGCCGGTGTTTTGCCCCTTGTGGAGGGTTTTTTAATAATCTGTATCCTTTTAAAACATTTAATTGCGGAAAGCGGTCGGTATACAGATCAGTCATATACTCCCCGTCATCGGCTATGGGCTGCTGATTATTAAGCATCATGGCAATTGATAGCGGGCCCTCTTCATTAATCCATTTATCATTAATTCTTTGAAAGCCGTACTCGTCATATTTATCGGCTATTTCTCTTGCTTTATCAAAAATTCGCGTAGTTACCTGCGATTTTTTAATATAATATAAACCGCCGTTAAATCGTATCAAATTATCGGGGCCAAAGTTATCTTTTATTGCTTTGGCTTGTTTTTCCCCGCACCAATCTGCAGCAGGCACAATTCTCCCTACACATGATACGTCCATGCCTGCGCAGGCATTAAATATTTTATCAAGGCTGTCAAAGCAAATACAATCGGCGTCAATAAAAAGTGAGTTTTCGGTTTGTATGTATTTATCTATGTATAGTTTTATACCAATACCCATTGCAGCTTGCTCGGCCAGAGCAGGTATAATAAATACGTTATTTTCAAGATCATCGGGAATTGTTATAGTAATATTTGAAACGATATATATGCTTATGTCATTGAATAATAGTACCGACCTTGCACAATTTAAAGCAAATTGCAGGTAGCTTAATTTATTGGTAGCAATAGTTAATACTGAATAATCTTTACTAAAAGCAGTTTTCAAACTTTTACCTGATTATTTAATTGCCTCAACATACAAACTTTCGGGCTGCCTTACCAGCTGATCAATTTCCAATTTTTTATCATGCGATTTGCGATAGTCCATTTTATAAATTTTGGTAAACCCTGCATCCGATAAACTGTGCTTAATAGTTTCAAAATCCCATGCATATTTATGTTCGCCTCCTTGCCTGAATACTTCATTTATCAGCTGCATTTTTGTATGATATTTACCCCCCATCTATGTATCAGTCAGGTCATCCTCAAGCGGACGTGTTTTTTTCAGGTCATCCCACCCATCGCTGCAATAGCCTGATAAATATTTCTCTGCATCCGGAACTATGATACGCAATACCCCGTTTTCCTGTAAAACACGATAACAGTTTTTTAAAAAAAAAGGCACCTCGCTAGTATAATCCAGGTGTTCAAAAAAATGCTCGGTATAAACCCCCTTTACTGTGTTATCGGCAAACGGGAGGTCCTTTCTGCAATCAAAAACACAATTTACATTTTCATATTGGCTATAATCTATATTGATCCAGTTATCAGGTAAACCTGCACCACCGCATCCGGCATTTGCATATAGGTTTGTTTTGCCGGCAAAACTGTTTCTTATATTTTTTTCGTTTAACTTAACCTTTATGGCATGTATTTTTCTTCCAATAAATAAGTTTGTTACCGGTATAAATGGGAAAATTTTGTATAAGTTCTTTTTTAGCCGTATCATTTTACATAATCAAATTTTCAATCAAATGATGACTTTTATGGCTTACTGCTAAAAAGTTGGAAAATGAATAAAACTCACCATAAGTATTGATATCATAATTAATTAACCCTCCT
>CAISKH010000530.1 GCA_903885865.1 uncultured Mucilaginibacter sp. | reverse complement strand
CGGCTGGTATTTGTGCGTAATACCGGCCAGCATTTAACTATTAAAGTAAACCCCGATAAACCGGCTTATAATAAACGCGATAAAGTGCACCTTAACCTGGAAGTTACCGGGCAGGATGGAAAACCCGTGACCGGAGCATTTTCAGTGGCTATTACCGATGAGGGGAAAGTGCCTTTTAACGAAGCTGATGAAAAAACCATTTTCTCAAACCTGCTGTTGAGCGCCGACCTGAAGGGTTATATAGAACAACCCAATTATTATTTTACGAATATTGATGCGGATAAGGACAAACAACTGGATAATTTATTGCTTACACAGGGCTGGCGCAGGTTTGTGTGGAAGGATATACTGGCCAACAATTTGCCAACCCTGGCTTACCAGCCGGAGGCAGGTATGGGTATAAGCGGGCGCATTGTAACATCCAAAGGCGTGCCTGTGGCCCGTGCCAAAGTTTTTATACTGGTTAATGCCGGTAACGGGCAGCTAATTGATACGATAACTAACGCAGATGGCCGCTTTAACTTTAATGGCCTCGCGTTTAGCAAGGGAACTTCCTTTAATGTATCTGCCACTGATGCTAAAGGAAAGAAAAATGTAAAAGTTGAAATTGATAAAAAGAACAGCGCCCCGCCGGCTTTTGAGCGCCCGGATGAACCATCGGGCGCCGGCCAAATGCTGGCCTATACCCGCCCGCCGGAAGAACCCGCAACAAATCGCGATTTTACGGCTTATATCGACAGCAGTCGCAGGCGGTTTGACGTGTTGAAAAAAAACGGGCAAACAAATAACACAACAAACCTGAAGGAAGTAGTTATTAATGAAAACTTAGCAAACAAGGTTAAAGAAATTGCGCTTAAAGATTCAAAGAACTTGGCAAGCCCTGCGTGGACAGACTTTCTTTTCACCTTTGTCGACCTGGCAAAAGCTCCAACACTTGGTTTGTTTTTAATGACCCATGCAACCGGCGCGCATGTAACGGTTGACCATTGGGGTAAGTGGTCTTCAGGTCTGGCTGTTGTTGTTGACGGCACTGTGCGCGATAAAGATTATTACAATGCCATCACTGCCAACCAGATCGCATCCATTGAGGTATTAAAGGATTCAAAGATTAATAATGGCACCAGTGACTCTAAAGGTTCAATTATTATTACACTTAAAGATCCCAATGTAGATTACCAGAAATATATTGATGAGCACGACGAGCAGCAGCAAAAGGCGCTTGCACAGAAAAAAGAAGAAAAACAAAAAGCCATTGCCCTGAAAGAAGTTACGATAGAAGAACAGAAGGCGGATAAAGTTAAAGAGATAGCGCTTCAATATTCAAAGAGTTTGGCAGGCCCCGCCGACCAGGTACTTACCTTTGTCGACCTCGCGAATTGTATGGACGCCGGCATTGCGGGGTGTTTAGTGACCAAACTTAACGGCATACGCGGGGTGCGTGATCAAAAAGGGGTTGTTACATTTTATTATGAAGGTGCAGATATGCCCGTTTTTGTTGATGGAAGACGAATGAGCCCCGCCGAACTGTCCGCTATTACGTTCGACCAGGTGGCTGGTGTTGAGGTAATAAAAGGAGCCAGGGCCATGGTATTTGGGGTTACGGGAAAAAATGGGCAATTAGGCGGAGTTATTGTTATCACCCTAAAGCGCGGCGGGGAAGATTACCAGGGTTATATTGATGATCACGATAGGGAACAACAAAAGATCATCGCGCAGAAAATGGCAGAAAAACAAAAGGCCACTGCCCTGAAAGAAGTTACCATAGAAGAAAAGAAGGCGGATAAGGTAAAAGAGGTAGCCCTCCAGGATTCGCGCAACCTGGCCGGGCCCGGCCACGCAGATATCGTGCTTACGTTTGTCGACCTTGCAAATTGCGGTGACCTTGGCGGATGTTTGCTAAGCCGTTTGCCTAACATACAGGTAAAGCGGGACCCGCGTAGTTTGGAATGGTTTGCCTTTTCGCGTGGTAATAACAAGGCAATGCATGTTTACGTTGACGGAACGGAACTTGATGCGGTAGCTTATGGTGCTATTGCTACCGATAATATAGCAAGTATTGAGGTATTGCGCGGGGGCGGGGCAGAGGCATTGTACAAATCGGGCGGCGAAGGTATTATACTTATTACCCTTAAAACGGGCGGTGTTGATTACAATAAATATATAGAGGAACATGAGCAGGACCAAAAGAAGGTTATTGCCCTTAAAGAAGTTTCTATAAAAGGGAAAAAAGGCCAGGATGCTAACGCTACAAAAGCAGAAGTGCTTAAACTGGCAGTAAAAAATTCAGAGAACCTGGCAGGGCCGGGCAATGCCGACCAGGTGCTGACCTTTATTGATCTGCTGGGTTGTCAAAGCGATCTGGGTGCCTGCCTGAATGGCCGGCTGGCAGGCGTACAATGGCAAAAAGACAAGGACAAAGGTTGGCTACCTTATGCCCGCGGTTTTGATTCGCCTATGTATATTGTTGTTGACGGAATAGGCGGGCGCGAGATAAACAGCGTTGTTTCGTCTGACGTATCAAGCGTTGAAGTATTGCGCGGCGGTGGCGCGGCATCGTTATATGGTATGCACGCCGCCAATGGCGTACTCATTATTACCACCAAAAAGGGGGATGTGGATTATAATGCCTATACTGTAGGTTACTTAAAGTATACCCCGCCCCAAAAACCACAGGTATTAATAGCCTATAAATT
>CAISKH010000529.1 GCA_903885865.1 uncultured Mucilaginibacter sp. | reverse complement strand
TATAATGAGCTGCATAATTAGAAAAACAACCCATTCATTTGTATTAAACCATTGTATGGGGAATTTGTTTTGCCAGAATGAAAGTAATTACGAGGGTGGCTCTTATAGCTGTTACATCTTGTTAAAACAGCCTTTTATATAATTATTTGATTATCAATATAATAACGTAAATTTATTCATAAAAAAACTGACTTATACGTCGTAACACCTTGTTACACACTGTTACACCGACTTTTGGCAACATATTGTATTTCAATTAATTAACTCGAAATGTTGTTACACGTGTTACATCTGTTACACACTCGCGTGTAACAGAACGTTGTCTGTTTGCGATCACCATTAACCCGCAATTCAAACAATTCCGCAATCGAACTTCCGAATTCCGAAATAAATAGTTAGCTTTGCCCGGCAAATAATAACTCCAAACAATTATTTGCTATGCAGTCAGACCCATCAAAATTTGTCGCCGAAGGTTTAACCTACGACGACGTATTACTACTCCCGGCTTATTCAGAAGTTTTACCGCGCGAAGTTGATACCGGTTCTTTTTTAACCAAAAAGATCAGGCTGAACATTCCTTTAGTTTCTGCCGCTATGGATACCGTTACCGAATCGGCAATGGCTATTGCTATCGCACAGGCGGGGGGCCTGGGTATGCTGCATAAAAATATGACCATTGAGCGCCAGGCCGACGAGGTACGTAAAGTAAAACGATCTGAAAGTGGTATGATACAGGACCCGGTTACCCTGCATGAGGCCGCTACAGTTGCCGACGCTATCAAAATAATGCGCGAGTTCCGTATTGGCGGTATCCCCGTGATTGATAAAGACAGAAAACTAAAAGGTATTATTACCAACCGCGACCTTCGTTTCCAAAAGGAAATGGCCAAGCCTGTGCAGGAGGTAATGACAACAGCCGACCTGATAACCGCACCCAAGGGAACTACCTTAACACAAGCCGAAGAAATACTTCAAAATCATAAAATAGAGAAACTCCCGGTTGTTGATAACGATGGGGTATTAATAGGGCTCATTACTTTTAAGGATATTCAGAAATTTAAAAACTTCCCGAATGCCTGTAAGGATGAACATGGCAGGCTGCGTGTAGGCGCCGCCGTTGGTGTTACTGCTGATACTATAACGAGGGTAGACGCGCTTGTTAAAGCGGGTGTTGATGTAATTGCCATTGATACGGCGCATGGGCATTCTATCCACGTGATAAACAAATTAAAAGAAGTAAAAGCAAAATATCCCGATCTGCAGGTTATAGCAGGTAACGTAGCTACCGGCGACGCGGCCATGGCACTAGCCGAAGCCGGTGCTGATGGCGTGAAGGTGGGTATTGGCCCCGGTTCTATTTGTACCACCCGTATTATCGCGGGGGTAGGCGTTCCGCAATTATACGCTGTTTACGAGTGTGCGAAAGCATTAAGAGGCACGGGCGTTCCGGTTATTGCCGATGGTGGCATTAAGCATACCGGAGATATTGCCAAAGCCATCGCTGCAGGAGCGGGCACAATTATGGCAGGCTCCTTATTTGCAGGGGTTGAAGAATCGCCGGGCGAAAGTATTATTTACGAGGGTCGCCGGTTTAAATCATACCGGGGCATGGGCTCGATAGAAGCTATGGAGCAAGGCTCAAAAGACCGCTATTTCCAGGATGTGGAAGATGATATTAAAAAATTGGTACCCGAAGGCATTGTGGGCCGCGTGCCCTATAAAGGAACCTTAGCTGAGGTTATTTACCAGTTCGTAGGCGGCCTGCGCGCCAGCATGGGCTATTGCGGTGCCAAAGACATTGAGGCTTTACAACAGGCAAGGTTTGTACGCATTACGGCTTCAGGCATCCGCGAATCGCACCCGCATGATATAACGATAACTAAGGAAGCACCGAATTATACGAGGTAGTGATTAGAGGTCAGTTAATTAGAGATTAGTTGAACTTAACTAATCCTGCCTTAACTATTTACCTCCCATTGCAGTTTTGTGCAATAAACTTTCGGATGTAATTATTTTTAAAGCCTGGTCTTCATTAAAACCTTCTTTAACGAGTGCTTCAAAATACTCCCTGTTCAGCCTGGCCACCTCAGTTATTTTTCCGGGTTGTTTATAATAGTCTATCTCCGCATCCATCATTGACTTGGTAAGGTTACCAAACATAGGCCCCATTGAATTCATTATATTCATCATATTGGTTCCGCTATTTAGCGTTTCATTTCTTGAGATCATCCTGTCAAGGCTTCGTTCAGGTACCATTAGGTTAGCTGCAGTTACCGGCGTAATTGCACGCGATTTGGTAAGGCTCACGTTATAATAATTAAAATAACCAATACCGTTTTGCCTGGTGCCGGCCCTCTCAATAATATCAATTGATTTTGCTTCTTGTGGTATTTTTTCAAAATATACCGTAAATAAAAGTTTATCGCCTGCTTTTGCAAAATTGTGGCGACCCGGTACCATTACAATATTTTCAGATTTAACATAGTTGTAATGTTTATTGTCCACATCCGTCTGAATGAAGATCTCCTTATTTAGCTGTATCCATGAATTTTCGTTATGCGCAGTACACTCAAAACTTACTATAGTGTATTGTTTATTGGTTTCTATTTTGGTTATGAAACTGCTCATGTCGTCGCTGTGTTCAACTTGAGGGTTATCGATGGTTTGAGCAAATAATGGCAGGCAAGCCATTATTAGTAAGGCTGATAACGATAGGATTTTTTTCATGAAAATAATGATTTGATATAGGTTTAAAGGATTCTTTTTAAATATACAAAGAAACGTACAGCTATATGAGTTATTGTTTTAAAAATAAATTGCGATACTTTTAAATTATATATTTATCCGTATGAAATCGATCTGTGTATTCTGCGGAGCTAACTTCAACGGCGATCCGGTTTTGAAACAATCCGTTGAAGAATTGGCCGAAGTAATGGTAAATCAAAACATCACGCTGATATTTGGAGGCGGCAAGGTTGGCGTAATGGGAATTATGGCCGACGCCGTCTTGGAAAGGGGAGGAAAAGCTATCGGTGTTATCCCCGGATTTTTAATGGATAAGGAGGTTGGCCATACCGGTTTAACCGAAATGCATATAGTTGAAAACATGCACCAGCGCAAACAGTTAATGAACGACCTTTGCGACGGTATAATTATGTTACCCGGCGGATTTGGTACACTGGAAGAATTTTTTGAGGTATTAACCTGGCTGCAGTTGGGCCTGCACCATCACCCGGTAGGCATATTAAATGTAAACGGGTTCTATGATTTTTTGTTAAAGCAAATGGATGTAATGGTTGAGCAGCGATTTTTAAAACCTGTTAACCGAAAATTGGTTATTACATCGGCCGATGCTATTGAGTTGGTAAACCTGATGCAAAATACAAATATTGAACCCGATGATGTTTGGTTCAACGATAGAAATCTTACTTAAAAAAGATTTTTTTAGATAATGGCCTGGTGTGAGAAATAAGCGGCTAATGAAAATGCAGGTATTTGGGTAAGTAACACTAAGCTGTACACACGCGGCAATACTTTAAATCGCCTAAATAAATAGGCAGCAGTTAGAATTATCATTTGTTATTAGGTTTTAATCGAATAGTTGTACGAAGTAAGCAAATAAATGTTATACCTGCAAGTATTTGTAATAAAAAAGTTACAAACATTTTTATTAGGTATTATTAAGTCGAAAAAAATCATTCTTTCCTGTCAATTTTAACTAAATTGTATTTTTCTGCAATAAACGGATATGGATATCGAATTCAATAAATACGAAGACATAAACAAGCAACTGGCATTTGAGGTAAACACCAAACTGAAAAAAATATACCAGGGCGGAGGAGAAAAAGCTGCTGCCAAACAAAAAGAAAAGGGTAAAATGCTGGCCCGTGAACGTGTGGCCTACCTAATAGATAAAGATACAAACTGGCTGGAAGTTGGCGCCTTTGCAGGCGATGGATTATATGCCGAGCATGGCGGATGCCCTTCGGGTGGGGTAATAACGGGTATAGGTTATGTATCAGGCAGGCAATGTGTTATTGTAGCTAATGATGCTACCGTGAAAGCAGGGGCGTGGTTCCCGATAACCGCCAAAAAAAACCTGCGGGCGCAGGAAATAGCCATGGAAAATCGCCTGCCTATAATTTACCTGGTTGATTCGGCGGGGGTTTATTTGCCTTTGCAGGAAGAGATATTTGCCGACAAAGAACATTTTGGCCGTATTTTCAGGAATAACGCCCTAATGAGTAGTATGGGTATTATCCAAATATCGGCCGTTATGGGTTCGTGTGTAGCCGGGGGCGCTTATTTGCCTATTATGAGCGATGAGGCCATGATAGTAGAAGGTACGGGTTCTGTTTTCCTGGCGGGATCGTTCCTTGTAAAATCGGCCATTGGCGAAGATGTGGATAATGAAACCTTGGGCGGCGCCACCACGCATTGCGAAATATCGGGCGTTACCGATTATAAACAACCAAATGACCGGGCATGTTTAGATTCTATCCGTAACATTATGGGCATGACGGGCGACAATGTTAAGGCAGGCTTTGACCGGACAAAACCCTCAGCGCCCAAATTAAATGTTAATGATATTTATGGCATACTGCCCGATAACCGGGAGAAAGCCTATGATATGATGGAAATTGTTTTGCGTTTACTGGATAATTCGGAATTTGAAGAGTATAAAGCCGGTTACGGGCAATCTATCATTTGCGGCCTGGGGCGGGTTGACGGATGGGCAGTAGGAATAGTGGCTAACCAGCGCAAGGTTATCAAATCAAAAAAAGGGGAGATGCAGTTTGGCGGTGTGATCTATTCAGATTCGGCCGACAAAGCCACCCGTTTTATTATGAATTGTAATCAGAAAAAAATACCCCTGGTTTTTTTACAGGATGTAACCGGGTTTATGGTTGGCAGCCGGGCCGAGCAGGGCGGTATTATTAAGGATGGGGCTAAAATGGTTAACGCGGTTGCCAACTCGGTAGTGCCAAAATTCACTTTTGTAATCGGCAACTCGTATGGCGCGGGCAATTATGCCATGTGCGGCAAGGCTTACGACCCACGTTTCATCTACGCCTGGCCATCGGCCAAAATTGCGGTAATGGGCGCTTCGCAGGCAGCAAAAACCCTGGTGCAAATGCAGGCAGCAGGGTTGAGGGCGATGGGCGAGGACATTAACCAACCGAAGGAAGACGAACTCCTCAAAGAAACTACTGACAGATATAACGCGCAAACAACACCCTATTACGCGGCGGCCAGGCTTTGGGTTGATGGCATAATTGATCCGTTAGAAACGCGCACGGTGATCTCTATGGGTATTGAGGCGGCTAATCACGCGCCTATTGAAAAGGCGTTTAACGTGGGGGTTATACAGACCTGATAAAATAAATAGAAACAATAAACGTTTTTGTACTTTTACCATAAACCACAACATTATGAAAAAACTTATACTTACCCTAACCATTTGTTTTGCAACCGTATACCTGTCTTCCGCGCAAATTTTACCAAGTTTTCAGTTCGGCCTTAAAGGCGGTATGAATTTGACCAGCCTTTCAAAAACCGGCACATTTAGCAGCAGTAACCAGGCCGGCTATTTAGGCGGAATATGGATGAGGGTTGGCGCTTTAGGGTTTAATTTTCAACCCGAGGCCTATATTACCAGCAAAGATGTAACGGTTGACGGGAGCCAGGCTAAATTTACCAGTATTGATGTACCGTTATTAGTTGGTGGAAAAGTGGGCGCTTTTGGATTTGGCGCCCGGTTTTATACCGGCCCGGTAGTATCATTCGCTATTAATAAAGATCAAACTTTTGGCAGCGCGGCAACCAGCATTGTTCATCTGAATTATAGCGACCAAAATTATGCCTGGCAGGTTGGAGCGGGTGTGGATATAAGAAAAGTATCTGTCGACCTGCGTTACGAGGCGGGTTTGAGCAAACAGGATTATGGCTCAAATTCAACCCGCATCAATTTATTTAACCTGAGCTTAGGGTACAAAATATTTTAAACACTTATACTGCAGTTACCACGATAATAAGCAATAGAAACAACATACATAAACCAAAAACCATTAGGTAACTAAAACTCAGGCCTATCATTTTAAATATGGTCCTGGCAGGGGTGCGATGATAAACTACCCGAAGCGAGGTGTATATATACCATATAATACTAAGTGTTGCAAACCAATACATGATATCGCGTACTGTATGCCAATTGACAGGGATAACTATTTGGGCCAGCATGATCAGGGTTAGGAACAGGAACAGGAAACTATGCAGGTGAAATGAGTAAATTAAATGTTCTACATAATACTTCTTGTTTTTCCAGAAGGTGATCTTTAATAATAAAGCGAATAAAGGCAATAGCAGGAACATCATTTTTGGGGTATCATGCTTTACGTCCTCTTTTAAAAGCTGTTTTCCATCTATCCCTTTTTTGTTCCATGCAAATGCTTTTTCATAATAAAGCCGCTTAAGAAACCCATCCTTGTTATTGATAGGCAGCTTTTGCTGGCTGCTTAAATATCGAGCGTAGGTGGTATCGCCCGAATCAGTAATTATCTTATTATAATATGTATGGATGGTATCAGTTTTAGCCCCTTTTTTTACAATTTTATAGCCATGGATGCGGGCAAGGACATCTTTTTTTTGCTGTGGCGAAAGGCCCGGGTTTGTTGTTATTGACTGGTCTAATTTAGCGAGCTGCTCCGCGGTCATGGGTTTGCTTTCAACTTTTACTATATCAGCGGTAGACGCAGAATTAAACAAAAACAAAAAATACACCAAACTGATAAATATGTACATTTTTACCGGGTGCAGGTATTGCACCCTTTTGCCGGCCATATACTCGTTGGTTAGCTTCCCTGGTTTAAAAAACAAAGGCTTTAAGGTATGAAAAAACTGGTAATCGAAATGAAAATAGTCGCTTATGGCATGATTCATCATGTGGCCAAAGCTTTCCCTGATCTGCAGGTTTTCCTGGCCGCAAACATGGCAAAACCTGCCCTGCAACTCTGCGCCGCAGTTCAGGCAATCATTTTCTGTGCGGTAATGCTTTTTCATTAATATTTAAGCGTGTTCGATGGCATGCTTAAGCGCCGAATTATGTTTATACCGGAATACAAACGGGAATATAATAGCTATAACTAATGCATAGCACGCGAAAGTAAGCCATATGCCATGCCAGTTTTTGGTTTGATCAGAAAGTGTAAAGTATTTATCGATGATCACACCGCTTGCCAGGCTGCCAAATAGCGCGCCAAAGCCATTTACCATCATCATAAATAACCCTTGCGCGCTGCCCCGTATTTCGGGCGATGCCTGTGTTTCTACGAAAAGCGAACCCGAAATATTAAAGAAGTCGAAAGCCATTCCATATACAATGCACGATAGAACGATCATCCATAAACCATCGGCCGGGTTGCCATAAGCGAATAACCCAAAACGAAGCACCCAGGCCAGCATACTAAACAGCATTACATACTTAATACCGAACTTGCGAAGGAAAAACGGAATGGTCAGGATGAAAAGTGTTTCAGACGCCTGGGATATCGACATGATGATAGCCGGATATTTTACTGCAATGCTCCCAGTATATATTGAGGTCTTACTAAAATCACCTAAAAATACATCGCCATAAGCGTTGGTCAATTGCAATGCTGCGCCCAATAACATCGAGAAAGCAAAGAAGATGGCAAACCTGGGTGTTTTAAACAAACTAAATGCCCTTAAACCTAAGATATCTACCAATGATTTTTTCCCGATTATATGCAAAAGCGGCGGACATTTAGGCAAGGTAAATGAATATAAGCCTAATAAAAGCGCCACCGCCGAAGCAATATAAAATTGATTTGGCGAAGATTCATTATGCGTAATACTAACTGTCCATAATGCAGCAATGAACCCGATAGTGCCGAAGGTGCGTATTGGGGGATAAACCTTTACAACGTCAAGGGGGACGTTTTTCAACGCACTATACGCAACAGTTATTGACAATGATAATGTAGGCATATAGCAGATCATATTGGCCAGCATTACCCAAAAAAACAGGGTAGGGTCCTTAACCATCGGCACACAAAACAGCACTATTGCTCCTAAAATATGTAAGGCGCCATATAGCCGTTCTGCATTTATAAATTTATCCGCAATAATACCGGTAAACGCGGGCATAAAAATGGCCGAAATGCCCATAGTAGAAAAAATGGCAGAAAACTGTGTGGCCGAGCCAAGATGATTATCAAACCAATAATGGCCTACGGTTAGCAGCCATGACCCCCATATAAAAAACTGCATAAAATTCATCAGAATCAGCCGAAACTTAATATTCATACAGTACCTGGTTTAAGTGAAAATTTTATTCAGTTAATTAAAAACTGAAAGTAGTGAAATAAATGTGAATTTCGAATTTCGAATGTAGAATTTCGGATTTGTTAAATTAGGGCTACTGAGAGTAAATTCGAAATTGAACATCCGAAATCCGAAATCAATCACGACGCTTTACGGCGGTTCAGTTCATCGCGTATCTTGGCAGCCTTTTCGTATGATTCTTCAGTTAGGGCTTCCTGGAGTTTGGTTTTCAGTTCATCGGTACTTAAAGCAGCAAAGCCGCTGCCCGGCGCTACGGGAGTTATTTCTTCGGGGGTTTCAGTTATATTTTCCAGGTATACAAAATCATTGCCTTCAATCACGATCCCCGCGCTCGAAAGGATGAACTCATAAGTATAAATTGGGCAGTCGAACCGTACTGCCACAGCAATTGCATCAGAGGTACGCGCGTCTATCTCCATTAGTTTTTTTCCGTCAGAGCAGATGAGTTTTGAATAAAATATGCCATCAACAAGGTTGTATATTATAACTTCCTGTACAACAATGTTATAGGCTTCTGCAAAACTTTTAAACAGATCGTGCGTAAGCGGCCTGCTGGGTGTCATTTTTTCTATTTCGATAGCAATGGCCTGGGCCTCAAAACTTCCGATAATAATGGGTAGCCTGCGCCTTCCGCTTACTTCGCCCAAAACAAGGGCATACGCGCCGGATTGGGTTTGGCTGTAGGACAAACCAACAATATCCAGCTTTATTTTCTTCATGTTATTACCCATTACAACAGATACTCTTTTACGCTAAGACCTTATGTTCTTTAATAGCTGTTATCAATTTTGGTACCACTTCGAAGGCATCACCAACTATGCCATAATCTGCTACCTTAAAAAAAGGAGCCTCCGCATCCTTATTTATTACAACAATAACTTTCGATGAACTAACACCGGCAAGATGTTGTATAGCTCCCGAAATTCCTATTGCAATATACAAATTTGGACTGACAGCTGTACCTGTTTGTCCAACATGTTCACTATGCGGCCGCCATCCGGAATCTGATACCGGCTTGGAGCAAGCAGTGGCGGCACCCAATATATCGGCTAACTCCTCGATCATACCCCAGTTTTCCGGCCCTTTTAAACCGCGGCCGCCCGAAACTATAATTTCCGCGTCGGGCAATGAAACCTTTTCAGTTGAGCGCACAATCTCTTTCAGCATGGCTTTAAAATCCGATTCCTTTGTTTCCGCACTAAATTCTTCAACCAGCGCGGTTTTATTGGCTTCAACAATTTTATAAGCGTTTGGTGTTAAAGCGATCACTTTATTGGCTGATGTTAATTCAACCAGCGCAAATGCTTTGCCGGAAAAAGCTGTTTTTTTTACGATAAATTTTCCGCCGCTTTGGTCTGGTAATGATATGGCGCCGTCAACTAAACCCGCTTCGAGTTTAACCGCCAGTCTTGGCGCAAGCCCCCGGCCTGAAAACGAATTGGATAGCACCACGATATCCGCGCCCTGTTTTTTAGCAGCTTCTGCTATAACCGAGGCATAGGCCTGGTTAACAAAGTTTTTCAGCCGGTCGTTGGATACATTTAATATTTTATCGGCGCCGTATTTAGCCAGCGAATTTAACTCGGCAGTATTTACATCGCCGATGGAAATGGCCGTTAGGCTGGTGTTATTTTGATCGGCAATTGCCCGGGCATATGATATCGCTTCAAAAGTTGATTTTTTGAATTTGCCGCCGGCATTTTCCGTGTATATTAAAACTGACATAGTTAATTTGATCTTTTGATTAATTTTAAATCACCCTTGCCTCTGTGTGCAACAATTCTACCAATTGGGCCACATCATCAGCCGGAACCAATTTTACCTGCCCGCGGGGAGCCGGTGTTTCATAACTGATGACCTCTAAATTTGTTTGTACATCAACCGGCTCAACAATGGTTAAAGGTTTGGTGCGTGCCGACATTATACCCCGCATATTTGGTATTTTTGGCTCGGCTACGCCTTCGGCTGTTCCTGCTATAAAAGGGAGCGGGATAGTTAGTAATTCTTTACCGCCTTCAATTTCGCGTTCTACAGTTGCGTTATTGCCTTCTACATCCAGTTTTTTGATGATAGAAACAGATGGCAAATCTAAAAGCTCGCCTAACATTCCGGCAACTTTAGAGCCGTTGTAGTCGATAGATTCGCGGCCGGTTAATACCAGGTCGAAAGGGTTTGCTTTAATATATTGTGCTATTTGGCAGGCAACAAACCAGGCATCGTGTGGCTTAGCATTAATTCGTACCGCGTCATGAGCACCAATGGCCAGCGCTTTGCGAATGGTAGGTTCTGTATTTGTTTCGCCCACATTTATTACCGTTATTGTACCTTTATCACCGTCTGTTAATTCAATGGCACGGGCAAGCGCTATTTCATCATAAGGATTTAATATAAATTGCACACCAGCAGTATTAAATTGGGTGTTATTATCAGTAAAAGTTATTTTTGTCGTGGTATCAGGGACATTACTTATACATACCAGGATTTTCATTTTAGTAATTTGTTTTTAAGTGGTAAAGAACCTGCCTGCCGTCAGGCGGGGCTATCAGGAACAATTGTTTATTTAATGGTAATTTCTAATAGTTTCAATATATAATTGGTTTCTACAAATTTAGTAAAAAAGATAGCGTTTAAAAATGGAGATAAGCAGATTGGATAAACTACTGGAATTTATAAGGAATGAGCCCGAAGACGAATTTTTAAAATACGCGTTAGCAACGGAGTATCTCCGTTTAAACCAGCCCGATAAAGCGCTCTTGTATTA
>CAISKH010000528.1 GCA_903885865.1 uncultured Mucilaginibacter sp. | reverse complement strand
GGTTTCAGAAATTATTTGTGCGCCTTTACAGTTAAAAAGTACAATGCAGCATTTGTACCCGATGATAGCCACGCGTTTTACAACAGTTTATGATGATGCAGGCGACCCAACCCCCGCCTGGGATTTTGATATACTGGCCCCCTGCGGCTCGCTCAGATCATCTGTTAATGATTTGTTGATGTATGCAGAATCAAATATGACGCCGGGCAGCAGTAAACTCGCCAAAGCATTTGAATTAACACATCAAATTACCTTTAGCGGCGATGCCACAGTTGGCCTTGCATGGCATATTATAACCGTAAACGGAGTAAATTATATTTTTCATAATGGCGGCACTTACGGCAGCAGCAGTTTCCTTGCTTTTAATACCGAAAAGAATGTTGCCGTTATTGTACTATCAAATGCGGCCGCAAGTACCGATGAATTGGGCAAAAAGCTTTTAATAGCGTTGCAATAAAAAGATCTTATTAACGTGAGTTCGATATAAGAACAACATTTGAAGTAGCATCAAAAGTAAATTTCATGGGTTAAGCGGAATATTATTTTTACTCTATAAATCCTCAGTGCCCTTTGTGCAATGCGTTCTTTGTGGTTAATTTAACCACAGAGAGCACAAAGAAAGGCGCAAAGTACACCGAGCTACTTACGTTAATTGTCCTTAACCTGCTGCCCGTCCCTTATTTCGTCAGTAGCGTTTTTAACTACCTGGTCGCCGGGTTTCAGGTCGCCGTAAACCTCCATTCTATCGCCTGATTGAAAGCCTTTCTTTACTTCCACCCATACGGCATGGTGATCAACAACCTTAACAACAAATACCTTTTCGGTTGATGTTACTACGGCACTTTTGGGTACGATAAGCGTACTGTCATGTGATGGCAAGGGCACATTTACATCGGCATACATATGCGGGAGCAATTTTTTGCTTTTATTATAAACGTCTATCTCTACCCGTTCCGAGCGTAATTTATCATCAATAGCACCCGCTAAACGGGCAATTTTAGCCTTAAACTGCTGGCCGGGCAGTTCGCGCACGGTAAAAGTAACTTCGCTGTTATTGCTTAACCCACCGGTATAACTTTCGGGTACCGATACCACTAAACGCAGCCTGTTTTGGTCCTGCAATACAAACATCGGGTCGGCATTTTTACCTCCGGGACCAACGTATGCGCCCTGGTTTACGTTGCGTGTAGTTATCACCCCGTCAAACGGCGCCCTTATTTCTAAATAATCCAGGTTAGCAATTACTTCTTTATACGCTGACCTGGCGGCGTCAACATTGCCCTTGTCGGCGTTCTTTTTTGCTTCGGCCTGGTCAAGGTCGTTCTGCGAAATAGTCCCCGGGGTTTTGCTGGTATTTATCAAACGGTCGTACATCGCTTTACTGGCAGCATAGATGGATTCCTGTTGTTTTACTCTTGATTCTGCTCCGGTTAGTTGCAGGTTTATTTCGGGCGCTTCCAAACTTACCAGCAATTGTCCCTGGTGTACCTGCGAGCCCATATCAACCATTAGTTTTTTTACATAGCTGTTTATCTTGGCATACAGGTCAACCTGCTGATAAGGCAATAACTCGCCTGGCACGGCAATGGTTGAACTTAATCTTCCTTTTTCTACCGGCGCTACGCTAACCGCCGGATCATCAACCGTGCTTTGCTGCTGATCTTCCTGTTTGGTTACCTGTGTTGCTTTATCATCCGAATGACAGGCACCCAGTAATAAGTTGATGCTGATAGCCAACACGGCTAATACGGTGATCGGTCTGTTTTTATGGTTATTCATGATGGTGCTGTGGGACATAAAATTTACTTTCTTTATCTTCAGGGTCTAATGAAACAGAATCGGTGGTGGCATTGCCCTGTACCCAGGCAAAAACCAGTGGTAAAATCAATAGGGCGGCAAAGGTTGAGGCAAACAACCCGCCAATAACCGCGCGGCCCAGCGGCGAGGTCTGGTCGCCCCCCTCGCCTATTCCTGATGCCATAGGGATCATACCTACTATCATGGCAAGGCTGGTCATTAAAACGGGCCTTATACGCAGGGCAACCGCCTCGCGGGCCGATTTAAGGGCATCGCCGTTATGCTTGCGCAACTCCTCGGCATTGGTTATTAATAATACGGCGTTTGATATGGATACCCCTACCGACATGATCATGCCCATATACGATTGCAGGTTTAACGTGGCCCCGGTTAGCTTTACCAAAAACAACGAGCCAAACAGTACCGCCGGAACGGTTGATAATACCACAAACGACATTTTGAACGATTGAAAATTGGCGGCCAGCATTAAAAATATCACAATAACAGCTACCAGTAACCCGGTTTGCAAACTATCGAGCGTATCTGTTAACGTAGAGCTTAAACCGCGCGGCTCAACGGTTAAACCCCGTGGCAATTTACCTATTGAGTTAATTGCTTTTTGCACATCATCAGTAGCTGTGCCCAGGTCTTTATTATTTAAATTGGCGGTTACTGACAGCATGGGTATTGCCCCAATATCATCATCTTCGCCATACGTGGTGCCGGTAGTTATTTTAGCCACATCGCTTAATACCGGCCTGGGCTGGTTACTCATTACCGGTATTTCACGAATATCATTTATGCTCGCCATCTGGTATTCGGGCACTTCTACCTGTACGGCGTAGCTTAGGCCAACTTTTTCATCCAGCCATACCACTTTTTCGGTGTACCGTGACGACGAAGTAGAAGCAACCAGCGACCGGGATATATCACTTAAACTTACCCCCAACTCGGCGGCGCGCTGTCTGTCGATATCAATATTTATGGTAGGATATTTAAACGACTGGCCTATCTGCACATCCCGCAGGTAAGGTATTTTTTTTAATTTATCCAATACCTTAAAAGCGAATGCCACATTTTGCGCCTTGTTTTTGCTTGATATAGCAATTTCAACAGGCGTTGGCGATCCCTGGCTCAATATTTTATCGGTGAGTTCAATAGGCTCGAAAGAAAGGAGTATTTCAGGCTGCTGCTTATGCATTTCGGCCCGAAAGCGTTCTTTCAGTTCATCCAAATTGACTTTATAGTCTTCCTTTAAGTTTACCTGCAATACAGCCTCCTGCGGGCCTGCCATAAACAAATAGATAGGGCTGGTTGAAAATTGGCCGGGGTGTTGGCCAACCATTGCAGAAGTAACTTCGATGTTTTGTTTACCCACCAGATCGTTCAATATATGCAGCGCTTTAAGGGTTATGGCTTCGGTGCGCTCCAAACGGGTGCCATCAGCCGCGCGCAGCCGCACCTGGAACGTGCCCGTATTCACTTTGGGCAATACATCGCGCCCAATAGTATTTATCAGCAAAAAAGCCAACCCACAAGCCACTATGGCATAAACCGATACAATGATCTTGCGGTTAGGCATCATCCTGTCCATCAAGCGTAAAAAGCGAAGCCTGAATTTATCAAACCGGGTTAATTTTTTTCCGTTAGTTTGGGTAGCTTTTTTTATGGCGAGCTCTTTTTGTTCCCACGCCTCACCCTCATCTTCCAATGCGAAACCATCCGCGTGGCTTTTATCCTCATGCTCATTTTTCATTATCCAGTTGGCCATAACGGGCACAAAGGTTTGGGCAAGCAGGTACGAAGTAACCATTGAAAAACCGATAGCCGATGCAAGCGGCAGGAACAACGCGCCCGGTATACCCTTCATGGTAAAGGCCGGCGCGAACACCGCCAGTATACAAAACAAAATAAGCAGCTTGGGGAACGCTATTTCCTTACAGGCATCCCATATAGCCAAAGCCTTGGGTTTGCCCATATCAAAATGCTGGTGAATATTCTCGATAGTAACCGTTGATTCATCGACCAGAATACCTATGGCCAGCGAAAGCCCGCTAAGCGTCATGATATTTATGGTTTGATGAAACAGCGACAGGAAAAATATGCCCGATATAATAGATGTTGGTATAGTTAAAATAACAATGAGCGCACCGCGCCTGTCGCCCAAAAATAACAGCACCATTAACCCGGTGAGCACCGCGCCTATTGCTCCCTCCTCGGCCAAACTTTTTACCGCGTTAATAACATATACCGATTGATCGAACACATAGGATAGTTTCACATCCTCGGGCATCAGGGCCTGGAAACGGGGTATGGCTTTTTTAAGGCCCTGCACCACGTCCCACGTAGAAGCATCAGCCGATTTGGTTATTGGCAGGTAAACAGAGCGCTTACCGTTAATGAGCACGTAGCTGGTAGTAACATCGGCTCCATCCTCAACGGTGGCCACATCACGCAAAAACACGGTTTGTATGCCGCTTTTGTATATCGCTATATCGCCAAAATCTTTAACCTGCTTCATGCTGGTATTGGCAGGGGCCAGGTAATTGTAGTCGCCTATGCGCACGTTACCCGCGGGCGTGTTCTGATTATTATCGCGCAGGGCGGTAACAATTTGGTCGGGGGTTAAGTTATGCGAGCGGAGCAGTTCCGGGTCAACCTTAATTAAAATGGATCGCTGGTTACCCCCGAATGGCGCCGGCGCAACCAACCCGGGTATAGAGGTAAAAGAGGAACGTATGTATATATTGGCCAGGTCAAGCAATTCATTATTGGTTTTGACGGAGCTTGTTAAAACCAATTGCCCAACGGGCAACGTAGAGGCATCGAACCGTAAAATAAAAGGCGGCTGCGAACCGGGTGGAAAGTTTGCTTGTGCCCGGTTGGTATAGGCCGTAACCTCGGCGGCGGCCTGCGCCATATTGGTACCTTCGTAAAAAGTAAGCTTCATGAGCGTTAACCCGGTAATGTTGCGGGTTTCTATACTCTTTACACCTGATACATATAATAATAAGTTAACATATTGCTTACCAAAGTACGATTCCATCTGGTTGGGCGTATAACCTCCATACGGATGCGACACATAAATTACCGGCAGGTTAAGGTTAGGGAAAATATCTATTTTGATGGTTCGTATTGCCCCAATACCAAAGAAGAACAACCCCGCTACTAAAACCAGTACGGTAATTGGCCTTCTGAGTGCACCTTTTATCAATCCCATGTTATTATTCTATTTCTCTTTTAAAAATTATTCATAAATACACTAAAATCTCCGGTTGCAGCTGCTTTATACAAAACCGCCTGCCAAACATTGTTCGAGGCAATATCCCGGTCAACTTCGGCACGGTTCAATACATATAGAGCCTGCGTGAAATCAACAATATTTGAAAGCCCGTTTTTGTATAAAGCAAATTTTTGGTTATACGCATCGGTAGCCGCTTTAACCTCAACAGGCGCTTCCTTATAATTCTTTATAGCATTGCTGATGCGGGTTTCGGCCAATAATTGCTGATCGCGCAATTGCTGGCCGGCCAGGTCGTACTCGTTCCGGTATTGATCAGAAATAAATTTTTGCGATTGCACCTGGTACCTCACCCTGAACGGGTTCGTAACGTTCCAGATAACGGCCGCGCCAATTAAATAATTAAACCGGGTAGGGTCGGCCCCGGCGCCAAAGCCGGTACTGTAATCGTTGGTATTGGTTCCATAATCGGCCTTAAAGCCTGAGCCCCTGCCCTGGTAAACACCAAACAGGCTAAATGTGGGATAACTGAATGTGCCTAAATATTTGGCCTGTTCATCGCTCACCCCTATCCGGTTGCGGAAATAGCGCAATTCGGGGTGGTCGTCAAAATTCACGATGGGCTGCGCGTCGGGTTTGGGTGGGGTTTTGGTTACAAAGGTGCTGTCTAACATAAAATCCTGGGGCGGTATACCTAAATATTGCGCAAGCTGGCTGCTTTGGTCCTGTACTGCTTGCTGTGAATTGGTTAATGCTATTTTGGCGCTAGATACCTCTGCATTTGCCAAAGCGGAGTCAACACCCGGATTTAAACCATTTTTTACCCGGGCAACCACTACCCTTTGCAGATCGGCCGCGCGGTTCAGGTTATCCTGCTGCGCCTTGCTCAGCTGCTGGGCTATAAGCAAATTTAAATAGGTGCTTGCTACGCGCACTTCGTGCTGAAATTGCTCCTGCGCCAGGTCGGTCTCATCCAATGATACAATGGAGCTTTGCACTTTTACCCGCTCCTTTGCTTTTCCGAATGCGAAAAAGTCCCAGTTTACATTGCTTACATACAACGAACCAAACGCAGCATTGCTGTTTTGATTGGGCAGCACCGGCCCCGATGAAGCCACCGCCAACCCATGATAACCCAACAGAGGACCGTTTGAGCCGTTAACCGTACCATAGGCTTGCTGCAAAGAAATATTCAGATCGGGCAGGGCTTCGGTATGGGTTTCTTTTAAGAAAGCTTTTGAGGCGTTTAGCTGGCTTGCTTTGGCTTTAATGGTTCCGTAGTTGGCCAGTGCAATTTGCTCTGCTTCTTTAAGGCTTAATATCTTTTGCTGACTTTGGGCATGGCTTGCATAAAAAATGCTAAAAACACCCAACAAGGCATATTTAGAAACAGAATTGAGCATTACAAGGGAATTAAGTAGCGCAAAATTAAAAATTAGTTGATATTATAAACTAAATTATAACTGTGTAACAGAATTATCGCTATAAACTTACTAATAAGTGATGATTTGTGACTGAATGTTAATTAACAATCGCCGTTGGTATATTCATCTTAAAAAATCTGCTTTATTTTATACAAAAGACTAACAGAGAATGCTATATTCACCAACATAATTTTTTTTTAATGGACCGCAAGCCATGAGCAATACAACTGACGATAAAATTCGGCCCCAGCCGGTTACACACGGGCTGCAGAGTGGCTTTGTATGTGAAATTGCAGGAGATCCTGATGGTGAATTTCGTGTATTAATAGTTATACCGGCTATTGATCCTGAAGCGAAGGTATGGGCAAAACTGGCTAATTTATATAGCACCGTCGAGGGGGGAGTATTTTTTTATCCTGAAATTGGTGATGACGTGTTGGTAGGCTTTTTAAATAACAACCACGCTTCCCCTGTAATATTAGGTTCTTTATATAGTAAAAGAACACCTCCGCCTGTGACACCAACCCAGGATAATGCCGTAAAAGCATTTGTTACCAAAAGTGAGTTAAAAATAATGTTTGATGATAACAATAAAATTATCACCATAACAACTCCGGCCAATAACAGCGTTGTTTTAAATGATAATACCAAATCTGTCACGCTTACCGACGAAAATAATAATATGGTACAATTATCGCCTGATAGTATTAAATTGGATAGCCAATCAAATATCACCATTAATGCCCGGGGCGATATAAGCATCAGTGGCGCAAATGTGAATATGAATGCGGAAAACACCGCCAGCCTAAAAGCGATGAACCTTACTTTAAATGCTGAGGTAACCGCTACCTTAAGCGGTTCGGCAAGTTTGGCTTTAACATCCTCGGGGGAGCTGAGTGTGAAAGGCAGTATGGTTGAAATAAATTAATTTAAAAAATATGCCACCAGCCGCGCGACTAAGTGATTTTCATACCTGCCCGATGATGACATCAGATGTACTGCCAATACCACATGTAGGCGGCCCGATAATCGGGCCGGGAGCACCTACCGTATTGATAGGAAGCTTGCCCGCGGCAGTTATAGGCGATTCGCTGGTATGCGTTGGCCCGCCTGATACAATTATTAAAGGTTCGGCTACGGTTATGATATGCGGCAAACCCGCCGCGCGAATGGGCGATGCCACCGCCCATGGCGGCGAAATAATTATGGGTTGCCCTACGGTTATAATTGGGGGATAATTAAATAGTTATGCTATCGCCGGGTTTGTAAACCTCATTAAATTTTATCCCCTGCCTGTCAAAATGTTTCTGATAGGCTTCATAACGCTGTTTAATAAAAAACTCTTTGGCATACCCATCATGTACAGGCAATATTTGTTTGGGCCGCAATTTATCGGCGAAGGCGGTAATGCACAACTCATTGGCAAAAGGCGCCATAGTTACCATTATTAACAATTCAATACCTTCATAGGCTAATAACGCGTCTTCCATCGAATCAACAGGGTGCAGCACTTTGTCGTTTATTAAAAACCCCATCATTTGCGGCAGCGGGTTATCCAATATAGGTTCGTGAACAACGGTTATGGCCTGTAGTTTAAACGAACCCAAAAAATGAACGCCGTCGTTCCATACCGTATGGTTTATGCCCGCCTTTTGCAATACTTCACCCACGTGGTCATTGGTATATATATTCGCACCGCTTAAGCCGGCTATTATTTTAAGGCTTTCTGTATCCAGGTGATCGGGGTGAACATGGGTAATGATAATACTGTTCACATCAGCAAACATGGCGGGCTTTACTATTCCTTCGGCAAAAGTGAATTTACCGGGATCGAACAATAGTTTATATCCGTCAAGTTCAAAAACAAGGCACGAATGCAGGTATTTGGAGATTTTCATACCGATATAATTTAAAAAACAAACCCTATGTTCCTGTAAAAGTTTTCTTTCTTATTCTTATTTGATGCTTACCCCATAGGGGTAATAGGTCGGTAGAAAAAGGTAGGGATCGCTATGCTCCGTAGGTGCATTACAATATCGCGATCTGTTTTGCACCTACGGAGCAAAAATGTTTATTTAATTATTTTTCTACCGACATTTTGCTCCTACAGAGCATTTATTATCCAGTTATGAAATTATAAAATATCAACCAACTCTTTAAACCGGCTAATAGTAGCTACCTGGTCTTCTTCAACAACCCCAAACCCGTAATCCGCAAAAATAAAGGGTACGCCTGCTTTTAGGGCTGCATTGTAATCGCCCATAGTGTCGCCCACATAAACCGGGGCCTTAAGATTATGATCGTTTACAATATCCTTTATATTATCAGCCTTGGGCAGACTTTTGGTACCATAACATTGGTGCCCTAAAAAATAATGCTCCAGCCCGCTTATTTTAAAAAACACCTCGATATACCCGCTCTGGCAGTTGCTTACGATAAACAGTTTATATTTTTTTGTTAAGTGTTTTAAAGTTTCCTCCAGGCCGGGGTAAAGCTCGCCGCCTTTTTCATAAAGTATTTCCAGCTCTTTTTTACTTGCGATAGTTTTAAAATCTTCGCGCTGCCCTTCTGTCAAATAAGGCAACAATGTTTCAAAAATAGCCTTATAGGTCATCCCGGTTATAGAATGGATCATGGGTTGGGTAAAATCTTCCTTAATATAATTTACCTGTTGTTTGGCGGCCTGCCATGCCAGCACCACGTTGGCCGAGCTATCCCAAAGCGTACCATCAAGGTCGAAAATAATGCTGTCGAATTTGTTTTTTAGTGAAGTATCCATCAAGCGGCAAAAATAGGTTTTATTTTTTTAGCCCCCCTCTAAATGGCGCAGCCCTCATGAACGCCTTAAAAAAACAAATAATATCGTGAATAATCTCCCCCGGGAGGGGAGACTTTAAATCATCCCCAAATAGAGATTGCTTTCATTTATTGAAAGTAAACAACCCCCACCAAAGGTGGGGGCTTTACCTAACCCCTGAAAGGGGTATTCGTTAGAACAATTTCAAATCTTGCGTTCCGTCTTCTTT
>CAISKH010000527.1 GCA_903885865.1 uncultured Mucilaginibacter sp. | reverse complement strand
CAGTTCGCTTTGGATAGGGTTGAGCCGTTGATGGCTTGAACACGATTTTATTGATTTGAGGGGTTTAGGGATCGTATATTTTACCTTAAACTGATATGCCCCATAATTTATCGCTGAATTTCGGGCATATGCTTTTCTCCTAATTGCTCTCCAATTGTTTTTATTATTTCATATTCTTCAATTGTACTTGGTTTGACCTCAACCTTTCGAGATGTTATGTATGGCAGTAAATGATTTAGGGAAAAATCTGTCCCTGCTTCAACTTTTGGGAAGCTATTAATCGTTATTTTAGTTTGACTATTTGATACTGAATCTAAAAAAATATGATAACTTGGAATTAATTTTAATTTACCCCACCAGTTATAGTAAATTTCAGAATATTGACCAGACGAAAACCAACCGAACCAGTTTATAAAAAAATGGTTATGGTTTTCCTTCACATAAAAATCCAAACCATGAAATTTACCATCTGAAAACATTTCATTTACCTTCTCCCGAACGTGGCCGATAGGTGCATTATAAACACAAGATAATGGATTAGGCTTTTCAATTTTCCTTGTAAAAACGAAATATCTGCTACAAAATACCAGTATTAAAATTACTCCAATTAAAATAAGGTATCTTTTCATTTACCGCCGTGGTAATATAATTACTTAGCCACTACATCCCAACCTTTCCACTCACCACCAGCTTAACAACCGAAGCATAAGTATTTGGCGCGTTTGCAGGTAAAGAAAGTTCAACCGTATTATCTCCACTTTTTGTTGTGGCCTTTTCAGCGCTGCCAAATATTTTGGTTGACACAATCTTATTGCTTACCCCCGGCACCACCAACTTACCATCTTTGGGCCAGTTAAAAACCGCTAAATAAAGTATGGTATTATTACCATCTACCTTTTGGGTGCATCTGCCCCAGTCCAGTTTGGGTAGAGGGCTGGCTTTGGTGGCGTATATCGCTTCGCTGTTTACTTTCATCCAGTCGCCTATTTCTCTGAGGCGGTCAATACTTTCCTGCGGCCAGGTGCCATCTCCTTTGGGGCCTATATTTAACAGGTAATTGCCGCCTTTTGAGGCAATATCACAAAGGTTATGGATCAATACTTCTGTGGATTTAAAATTATGATCGTAAGCGTTATAGCCCCAGGTGCGATTCATGGTCATGCAGGTTTCCCAATCAATGCCGGCCATTTTGCCTGCGTCGGGTATGGTTTGTTCGGGGGTTTGCGTATCGCCGGGGAAATTTTTCTTTAAGCGGTTATTGGTGATGATCTGAGGCTGTAGTTTTAGAAGATCATGTAGTTTTTGGGCCGTCTCATCTGTCATGCCGGCCGGCGTATCCCACCAAAAAACAGCCACATCGCCATAATTGGTTAGCAGCTCTTTTACCTGCGGGATAGCTACCCTGTCCATATATTCTTCAAAAGTTGAGGTGGTTTGCGCGGGGTCCCAATGGCCGGTATTGGCTTTGGTGTATTCATCAATTTTCGCGCTATCAGGATTTGCCCATCCAACATTTGCTTTCATCCGCACCGCCGAGCCGCCATTGTTCCAATCTTGTGCCTCCGAATAATAGAAGCCCAGTTTTATGCCATACTTTTTGCAGGCGGCCATCAGTGGCTTTAAAACATCTTTGCCATAGGGCGTGGCGTCAACAATGTTCCATTTACTAGCGCTGGTTTTAAACATGGCAAAACCGTCATGGTGTTTCGCGGTGATAATAATGTATTTCATCCCCGCATATTTGGCCATGCGTACCCAATCATCCGGGTTATAGTTTACCGGGTTAAACTGTTTGGCTACAGCCTGGTAATTGCCCATGGATATCTTCATAAAATTCATTATCCATTCAGCGCCGTCAGCCTTTAACCGTTCGCCATTATAGGCCCCGGCCAACTGCGCGTAAACACCCCAATGAACAAACAAACCGAAACGCGCCTCGCGCCACCATTGCATGCGTTCATCTTTGGTGAGTGTAGTTTGGGACATAGCTGCATTCGCTATTAAAAGCCATGCCAATAACGATGTGAGCAATAATTTTTTCATTTTAATTTAATTAATATTCCCTTTTTTGTCAATAGCGAAACGCTATTTAGCCGTAGCATCAACTACATTACCGCTTACCACCAATTTAATAACCGAAGCAATTGTATTTGGAGCCGATTCCGGCAAGGTAAGTTCAACCGTATTACCCATACTTTTCGCGCTGCATTTTTTGTCGCTCCCAATTATTTTGGCTG
>CAISKH010000526.1 GCA_903885865.1 uncultured Mucilaginibacter sp. | reverse complement strand
TTTTTCTTTGAAGTAATTTTCATCCTGCACAATTCCGGCTATCACTAATTTACGCTTGCATTTTTTGGCAATTTCAATGGCTTCGGCTGTTCCTTTATCGGGATGTATGCGCCCAAAGTATAGCAGGTAATCGCCGGGATGCCCGTTAAACTCAAAATCATTAATGTTCAAACCGTTATAAACGGTAGCTAAGTAATTAAGCTCGGCGCTTCTGTCGGCATTGCTTATAGATACATAATTATTATCGGCATTATATTTTTTATATACCGGGATGATCCGTGGCGACGAAAAGCCATGTATAGTGGTAATAACCGGTGTTTTTATTAGCCGGGAATAGGTAAGCGGTAAAAAATCGAAGTTGTTATGAATGATGTCGAAATCGCCCGCTTTTTCCATCAGGTTACTGATGTGCAGGCATTCGGCAACTTTGGCATCTTGCATACGCTCCTCTTCATAACCTTTATCGCAAACAAAATCAAGCTTACCGCTTGTGATCGAATCGCCGGTTGCAAACAAGGTTACATCAACTCCCAATTTTATTAAACCTTCGGCTATGTTTGATGATATCTGCTCCCACGGGCCGTAATGCCTGGGTGGCGTGCGCCAGGCAACAGGAGCTAAAAGGGCCGCTTTCATCTAACGTTAACGCTTACCAGTTTTTTCGGTACTTTATTGTATTCGTATTCCAATTCGAAAGCTTCCAGGACCGTTAAGTGCGATATGAGGTATGCCAGCGTGCTTTCGGCGCCCTGATTGCGGTTTATGCCGGTTGGCAAAAGCCCGTCGCAGCATCCTTTAGTTTCATGGTCATATAACGGCGCGCGCAGGGTGTTTTCGCCAAGGAACCACTTGTAGCATAAAAACATTTTTTCAATATGTTCGGGTATGCGAAATAGCTGGTAAGCCTGGAAATGCATCAGCACCATCGCCATAGTTTCAATAGCCTGCTGGTCGAAGGTTGGGAACATGCCGCCCCGATAATACCAGCCATCATTGCCAACGGGGCTCAAATAACCATTTGATAGGGTTAAATTATCTAAGAAAGCCATTGTTTTTAACGCTATTTCTTTAGCCTTTTCGTTCCCGGTTACCTGGCACGAATGTAACAGGGCCAGCGGAAGTATGGCATTATCATAAGTCATGCTTTCCTCGAACCATTCCCAGTCGTCAGAGCGTGTATTTTCGTAGGCATCAATTAAGGGTCGGGTTAGGCGCACCAATTCATTTACCATACCTTCATCGGTAGGGCGCAGGCGCAGGTACATGCTGATACCTATAATAGTATTGGCCATACCCCTTAAATGCGTTAATGATTTAAAATGAGGGAACGACCGTTGAAATATCTCGGTAGCAAATTCACGATACGAGTTACTTGAAGCATGGGCTATCAAATAGCCCAGGCTCCATATCGTACGACCGAATGAATCTTCTGATCCGATTTCGTCCAGGTACTCCCTGTTAAAACTCAGGAAGTTTCGGAAATTACCATCCTCTGTTTGCATGTAGTGGATGTAACTTAAGTAAACAGGCAAAAGCTCAAATGCCTCTTTGCTGTTATTGCGTTGATAAGCCATCAGCGCCATAATTAGGGCCCTTGAGTTATCATCAAGGCAATAACCCTCTTTTAAATTAGGTATGCCGTATTTAGCATGTTGAACAATGCCGGTATCGTCAGTTAAGCGCATCACGTGTGTTAAACTAAACTTCGGCATTATCTCAGGATCAACAATGCTGTTTTTCAATATCTTGTCCCTGAAATCATGTGCAAAGCAAGCCTCTTGTGCCACTTTAATATATTCGGCACCAACAACCGGCCAGCGTAAATGCAGGCCGTATTCATAGGCGTTCTCTTTTAGTTCACTAAGTGCATCGGGCTGGCCCAATAACTCAATTATAATATCAGCAAGCGCGTCGGCATTTTTAAAGTCAAATAGCCTGCCGCGGTTATGGTCCAGCAATTCGGTCGCATGCCAGTACGGGGTTGACACCACAGCCGCACCTGCCCCGACAGCGTATGATAAAGTTCCGCTGGTTATCTGCGCTTCGTTCAGGTAAGGGGTAACATATATTTCGGCAGCCGTAAGGTATTGTATCAGCTCTTCTTCTGTCACAAATTTATTAATGAAGCTTAGGTTTTGCGATACGCCAAGTTGATTTGCCAATGTTTTTAGATGGTCCCTGTATTCCTCACCCGAGTTTTTTATTACGCCGGGATGTGTGTTGCCCAACACCACATACATTACATCAGGATGGTGTTTTACTATTTCGGGCAATGCCCTTACCACGGTTTCCAGGCCTTTGTTGCGGCTTAGCAAGCCAAATGTTAACAGCACCCGGTGGTTTTTAAATGGTGTTAAATTTAGTATGGGGTTTTCTTCAGGCGCTTCCAGATCGGGTACGCCATGTTCAATAATCTGTATTTTTTCAGCAGGGATATCGTATATTTTTGTTAAAAAATCTAATGCCCGCTTGCTCATTACAATTATTTTTGCTGATTGCTCCGCGATCTCCCGAATAATGATACGCTGCACATAACCGGGATCTTTTAATATGGTATGTAAAATTGATATTAAAGGCTTTTCGAGCCGGTTAAGCAATGGGAGTATATATATGCCGCTTTCGCCGCCATAGATGCCAAATTCATGTTCCATTATACAAACATCGGCATTGCTGGTATTTATAAAGTTGGCCGCTCTTATATAATCTTTCTGATGGTTTTGACGTATTATATATTTTACTTCTTCGGGGTATTCATATTCATGAATATTTTCAGAATCTGTTAAGGCCACAACAAAATCGCCATGTAATAAATGCCTTCTTTCCGGAAAATTAGCCGCGATAGCGCGTACCAGGTTTTGGTTAAATGTCGCGATACCGCACTCGCGGGGTGGATAGGTTGAAATATAGGCTATGTTCATATTGTGTAGTACTGTAGTAGTATTTGTCGTATTTATAACAAATAAATATTTTTTTAGTTTTTTGTATAGTCCATTGACTTAAATTAAGTGCATCAGTTGCCGGTTAAAACCATGTTTAGGTGCTTTGAACGCACTTTTTTACTCCACAACCTATATTTTGCATAAACCGTACCAAGATTGCCGGAAGCAAGAAAAAGAACGATTTAATAAGGCGTTGGGCGAAAAATAGCCGGGTTATTTCTTATCCAATCATTTTTATAATTTTGCTTGCTATCATGCCTGAAAAAGAAAAACTCCGCGTAGATAAATACCTGTGGGCCATACGCCTGTTTAAAACGCGCACGCTGGCGGCTGATGCCTGTAAAGCGGGCCGCATTAAGCTGGAGGGCAATAATATCAAGCCCTCGCACGAGGTGCGGCTTGGCGAAACCTACCAGGTATCCAAAGGGCCCGACCGTAAGGTAGTGCGGGTAACCGGCCTGCTTGAAAGCAGGGTTGATGCCAAAACCGCTGTTGGTTTTTATGAAGATATTACGCCG
>CAISKH010000525.1 GCA_903885865.1 uncultured Mucilaginibacter sp. | reverse complement strand
TAAACCGATTCTACCTGGAAACCATCTGTATGCTGGTTTGCGCCGGGCTGAAACCCGGTCACAAAATTGGAGCGGGCATCCTTTTTATAAGTGTTTTGGTCCATTTGCAGCCATAAAAACTGCAAAGCATCAGGGCTGTTATTGGTGTAGGTAATATGCTCGTCGCAGCTTAAGGTTTTGGTAACAGTATCAATATTGGCTTTTAGCCGGTAATCAACCCGGTTTTGCCAATATTTTGGCCCGGGATCGCCATTTGCCGAATGAAACTCGTTGCCCTTTTCTGAATAAAACAATGGAGAAAACAGGTCGGCAGGAACGTAATTTGACTTTATGGTATCGTTGGTTGTGTTTCGTGGTTTTCTTTGCGCGTTGGCAATAACAGCTAAAAACAGGAGGAGACCCAATAAGGTAAATTTTAATTTCATGCGTATCAGTTAAGGATAGCAATATACAAAGGTTGGGGGAGAAATTAAAACCTATCTGTAGAGACGCAACATTTTGCGTCTCTACGAAATAATTTATCCCTGAGACGCAAAACATTGCGTCTCTACGAACCCATCATCTCCGCCAAAACCCCTTCCTTTAATGAATTGGTCGACATGCAAACCTGGTCAATACTAAGCGCCTGCATAATAAAGCGGGTAATTATTGAAGCCACTACGATCATATCGATGCGTACAGGAATAATGCCTTTTGTATTTTCACGTTCGTGATGCGAAGAGGCGATCAATTTATCAGTAACATTTATCAGGTCATCTTTTTGAAAAGTATAGTTTTTTATTGCCTTCAGGTCGAAAGGATTGCCTTTTTCAAATTCTATCACCTCGGCAAAGGTTTCAAACGCGCCTGACGACCCGATCAGCACATCGGCGGGGTACTTTGAAGCAACTGCAAGCAAACTGATCAGGTTCTCTTGCAGGTAGCTATTCAGCGCTCTTATAGATTCAGGTGGGATAGGGTCGGTGCGATGAAATTTATCCATCAGCCTCGCGGCGCCTATCTCGAAGCTTTGTTTCCATAAAATGCTATGCTTATTACCTACAATAAACTCCACGCTGCCGCCGCCAATATCCATGATCAACGAGGTTTGTCGCGATAAACTGCCGGCTAATTTCACCCCTTTATAAATATAATCAGCTTCCTGTTCGCCGTCGATAGTTTCTATAGCTATGCCTGTTTTTTCGGCCACTTCATCTATGAATTGTTTTCCGTTAGAGGCGCCGCGCAACGCCGAAGTAGCTACTGCCCGGGCATCTTTTACACCATGTGTTACTATATCCCGGTGAAAGTTTTGAATCGTATTTATACCACGTTCATAAGCCGCGGGCTGTATGATGTCTTTGTTAATACCGCCCTCGCCCAATTTAACCGGTTCATGCTTATGCACCACTTCCCGGTAAGAAGCGGCACTCCCCTCAGCAATTAATAAATGAAAGGTATTGGTGCCGAGGTCCATTACGGCTACTTTGCGTTCATCCATACGGTTATAAGCTGTAAGGAATAAAGTTAAAAATAGTATTAAAGTTTTACCCCTGATTCAAATAAAAGTCATTTAAATAAAAAAGCCCAAAATCATCACGATCCTGAGCTTTTAATTTATTCTTTCCGACTCCACCTACTCAAAATATTCCTTCATCCTCTCAAAGAAGCTTTTTTCATTCTTTCCCGGATTAGGTTTAAAGTTTGGCGAGTCCTGTAATTGCTCTAATAAGGCGCGTTCTTCGTTATTCAATATTTTTGGCGTCCATATATTAATATGTATCAGTTGGTCGCCGCGATTGTACGAGTTTACTTCGGGTACGCCCTTGCCTTTCAGACGCAGTATTTTACCTCCCTGTGTGCCGGGGTCTATCCTTATCTTGGCCTTGCCGTCAATAGTAGGCACTTCGATATTTGTACCCAAAGCGGCATCAACAAAGGTTATATGCAGGTCATAGATCACATTATTGCCATCGCGTTTTAAGGTTTCGTGCGGTATTTCTTCAATCAGGATGATCAGGTCGCCGGGTACGCCGCCGCGCGGGGCCGCGTTGCCTTTGCCGCTCATGCTTAACTGCATACCTTCGCTTACACCGGCAGGTACGTTCAGGCTGATAGTTTCTTCGCCGCGCACAACGCCATCACCATGACAAACATTACATTTCGCGGTTATTACCGAGCCTTCGCCGTTACAGGTAGGGCAGGTGCTGGTAGTTTGCATTTGCCCTAAAATAGTATTGGTTACCCGCCTTACCGCGCCCGAGCCGCCGCAGGTTTTACAGGTTTGAAAAGACGATTTATCTTTCGCACCTGTACCATCGCAGGTTTTACAATGTATTTGCTTGTTTACCTTTATTTTCTTTTCGGCGCCATTGGCAATTTCTTCGAGTGTGAGCCTTACTTTTATGCGTAAGTTGCTGCCCCGTGCCACACGGCGCCCGCCCTGGCCCTGCCTGCCTCCACCGCCACCAAAAAATCCTTCAAAAGGGCTGCCCCCGCCAAAAATATCACCGAACTGGCTAAATATGTCCTCCATATTCATGCCTGCGCCGCCGTAGCCGCCGCCGTTGGCCGATTGTGCGTTGGCCGCATGGCCAAACTGGTTGTAACGCTGACGTTTTTCGGGATTGCTTAAAACTTCGTATGCCTCGGCAGCTTCTTTAAACTTTTCCTCTGCTTCCTTATCGCCCTGGTTTTTATCCGGGTGATATTTAATCGCCATTTTGCGATAG
>CAISKH010000524.1 GCA_903885865.1 uncultured Mucilaginibacter sp. | reverse complement strand
GCCGATAAAAAAGACCTTTTTTCATGGAGTTTGTACCAGGGTGACGATGACCTCGATAATAGCAGGAGCTTTAATTTCCCCTCTTTATTTCTAACCAGCGGCAGCGCGAGCAATATTGATAAAACCACCTATGGCAATTTAGGGTCGAGCTTAAAATGGTCGAGGCAGTGGAATTCAAAACTGTACTCAAACACCCTGGTTAGTTATTCTAACTATCATAGTAAGACTGTTAACAGTTCGCAATTAACTACGACGGATAGCTCAGCTGTTGCACACACAGTTAATACCGGTACATTCGAATCAAACAATGTGAAAGATGTAAGCTTTAAATCAGATTGGGAACTGCAGGTGAAAAATAATACCAAATTATTGTTTGGCGCTTTTGTTTCGCGGCAGGCTGTGGATTACAATTACAGCCAGAATGATACCAGTGTATTAATAAATCAGCAGCGTACAGCAATAACCGGCGGCGGCTACGCTGAAATGGACCTTAACCCGACTGATAAGCTGCAAATTAAACCCGGGCTGCGAACAACTTATTATGACCAAACAGGTAAGTTTTATATTGAACCGCGCCTATCGGCAACTTATACCGTTACAGACAATCTTACTTTAAAGGCCTCGACGGGGAGATTTAATCAATTTACCGATAAAGTGATCAGGGAGGATGTATTGTCAGGCAACCGGGATTTCTGGGTACTGGCCAACGGAAGTACGATACCCGTAAGTTCGGCGAATCATTTTATTGGCGGCTTCAGCTATGAAACAAAGCAGTTTCTTTTTGACGTAGAAGGTTATTACAAACAACTGGACGGCATTACCGAATACTCTGAACGGGAAACCGGTAACCGGCGTACGGCAATAACGCTCGAACAGCATTTTTATACCGGTTCGGGATATAGCCGGGGTATAGAATTTTTGCTGCAAAAAACGCATGGCAATTATACCGGGTGGATAAGCTATACGCTCGCACAGGCTACCAATCATTTTGATGTGTATGGCGGCGATTTCCCGGCCAACCAGGACGTAAGGGATGAATTTAAAATGGTACACGTATACCGGTACCAGCGATGGGCGTTTTCAGCCTCATGGATATTCGCAACAGGCCGCCCTTATACCGCCCCGTTAAGCAGCTTTACTGTTAACGACTTTACAGGCAGCAGCCGAAACTTTTTAACTATCAGCGCCGAAAATGGTGAACGGCTGCCCAACTACAGCCGGCTGGATGCCGCGATTACTTATGATATTATTAAACTGGATAGCCGTAAAGCAGGCAGTATTGGTTTTTCTCTTTTTAATATATACAACCGTGCCAATGTATGGTATAAACAATATACTATAATTAATAACCAGGTGGTCACTTCGGATGTGGATTACCTGGGTTTTACACCTAATATTACACTTAGTTTACGATGGAAATAAAAAAATTAACGCCATGGTTTTTTATAGCCGCATTGTTTTTAGCGGCAGGCGGATTTTTATCATCCTGCCAAAAAACAAATACTAATGTATCGGGTATTAACAGGCCTGTTGTTGAAGCCTACCTTGTGCCCGGAGCCAAAACATTGGTCAGGGTTTATTATCAAAAATATCTTGACGATACTATCACTTACGGTTACCCCATACCGGGGCTTAAATTAAGCATCTCCGACGGAACAAATACGGTACAATTAGCAGAAACAACACCCGGCAATTATAGCTGGAACGATACCACTTTTGTAAAATTTAAAAAAACATATTCGCTTAACTTTACCTACCAGGGAAACACCATTTCGGCACAAACTACTGTGCCCGACAGGCCCTCCGGCTTCAAGGCTTCTGATACGCTGCAACTGGTCACTTTTCGCGGAGCGGGAATAACACCAACAAACATATTTACGCCTGTGGTTTTTAGCTGGAATAATTCGGCGGCGTGGCTTTATTTGATCGCATTTAAAGATATAAGCGCCGTGCAATACCCTGTTAGTTCAAATTCAAGGCCCTACCATGATTCCGAGGTGCTATTAGGGCAAACTGCTACCTATCAAACGCAGCCCTTTAGTTTTACTTACACCGGGAATTATAAAGTACTGCTTTTTCATATTAACCAGGAATACAGCGATGCCATCAGCTCAAGCGGCGGATCATCACTTAGTTTAACCAATCCGTCAACCAATGTGGTGAACGGGTTGGGCATTTTTACATCAATGAGTGCCGATACGCTTAATTTGGATGTAAAGCTGCATTAGAGCCCCCTCTAAATCTCCCCCGGTTGGGAGACTTTAAAGTTTGTCTCGCCCTGAATTCATTTTACTGCGCTAAATACCATTTTTTGTATTTTAGCATTACTTAATACCTACCTATGCATAAACTTAAAGCCCTATTCGGTAACGAATATTTTATTACTTTTTTATGGTTCGGCTTGAGTTTTTTTGCGGTTGCAAAAGGCCTTTTATTGGCGCCCGGCATTACCAGTTATGAAAATTATATAATTTACAAGTATAATTTTTTAAATCTCGTTCATCAGCACAGTCTGTTTGGCCCCCAGCCTGGCCTGGCTATTGACCTTAACCATTACGGACCCGTATTTGGGCTGATAATTGCACCTTTCGCGTGTTTTCCTGATAAAATTGGAGTTATACTATGGGTTTTGTTTAATGCCTGGATATTGTATAAGGCCATTAGGATGCTTCCTTTAAAGAAGGCGCAGCAGCTGGCGATTTTATTGATATGCGCAAACAGCATGATGGGATCATCAGGCAACGTGCAAGTTAACGCACTTGTAGCGGCGCTTATTTTATTCAGTTTTATATTTATAAGGCGAAAACAGGATTTTTGGGCCGCCCTTGCCATAATGCTGGGCGCTTTTATAAAACTTTACGG
>CAISKH010000523.1 GCA_903885865.1 uncultured Mucilaginibacter sp. | reverse complement strand
GCAGATGGGCGGAAGGCAATGAAATTGATTTGCAGGGAGAGTACAATATTTATAGCGAAATTTCGCTTTACCGGCCTCCAACCGGCTGCAACAGACTTACGCGGTTGTCTTCCGTATCCTGAAAGGAAATCCAAAGGCCCACCCCGGGAATCATCTGTGGCTCCATGCTGTGGCCGCCTGATTCGTCCATTGATCCGAGTATTTTGCCGCCTCCGGTTTCCACTGCCTCCATAGCACCATATATATCCTGAACAGAAATGACAACCGACGGCGCATGCGAAAGCGGATTATCCACTTTCTGATAAAAGCCGCCATTAATGGTGCCCGGTGTTTTTACCATGCCATTATCGTCCGTCTCAGCGGTCTGCGCTACTACGTAATTACCCATTTCGTCCCCCATTTGCTGCATACTCCAGCCGAAGGCCTTTTCATAAAATTTTTTCATTCTTTCGCGTTCGAAATATCCCATTTCAAAGTGCACAACTGGATTTTTACTCATAGCTGCTATGTTTTTATTGGTTAGTGTTAAGTAAAAATAAAGTTATAAACTTTTTGTTTTTTATTTTGAATATTTCTGGTTTACTTGAACAAATGTTTAAAAGAAAAAGCTCTGCCCGAGCCGGATTTTAAATAACGTTCAAATTCATAAGCTTTATACCTGTCGGGAAAGGAGCAACACCAGACAAGCTTTACCGGGAGATGTGATTTGGTTGCAGGTACATATCCTTTTTTATGACGAGAATATCTTTCTTTGAGATTTACAGTACAACCAACGTAATGCTTTCCGTCATTAAGCTCCAGGATATACACGTAGTACCACATTGTTTAGTTTTTGTGCGTACAAAATAAGAAAAGGCCTGCAAATAAAACTTTGCAGGCCTTTAATTTTTCAATCGCTTCGATAGCCCTCCTTCGCGAACTATGGACGGACTTTGTCCGTCGTAGCCCGCTTCGGCGGGCGAAGGCGGAGGAGGAGGGATTCGAACCCTCGATACACTTTTGGCGTATACACACTTTCCAGGCGTGCTCTTTCGACCACTCAGACACCCCTCCGTTTTATTTTCTTTATGTCACTTCGACTTGTTTTAAGCAGATCGGAATCTTATACGATACGCTCAAACCTGTAAACAGGTTGTGTAAGGTATCTCCAATCCCGAAATCGGATTGCAAAGGTAAAATAATATTGCTGTGAAGGAAAAAAAAAGCGGAGCACCGTATCCGGTACTCCACCTGTATAAAAAATAACCAAAAAACTATATCACCACTTTAGTCGCAGTGCGCATCGTCACCAGTTATTGTGCCAATGTATTATAATAGAGTGCTTGGTTTGTATTTAGTTTAATTGCATTCAAAATATTTATGGTAATAATGCAGATAAATATTTTTAGCTTATGTTTGCCTGCTGTTGCCAAACAGGCAGTTTGGCGCATAACAATACGGTGATTTTTCCATGCTGAGCATCAACGAGATCAAAAAACCCATTGCTGCTGATATTGATGTTTTTGAGGAGCGTTTTAAAGCCTCCATGCAAAGCTCAGTACCATTGCTCGACCGTATTACCCACTACATTGTAAAACGTAAGGGTAAGCAAATAAGGCCCATGTTCGTTTTTTTTTCTGCGAGTATTTGTGGAGGTATCAATGAGTCTACCCACCGCGGCGCCGCTCTTGTGGAGCTGCTGCACACAGCAACCCTTGTACATGATGATGTGGTTGATAATTCATACCAACGACGCGGGTTTTTCTCCATTAATGCCTTATGGAAAAATAAAATAGCCGTACTGGTTGGCGATTACCTGCTGTCAAAAGGTTTGCTGCTTTCTATTGATAATGGTGATTTTAAATTACTGAAAATTGTATCAGAAGCGGTAAAGCAAATGAGCGAGGGCGAGTTACTGCAGATAGAAAAAGTGCGCCGTATGGATATTGGCGAGCCGGTTTATTACGAGGTTATCCGCCAGAAAACTGCTTCGTTAATAGCTTCCTGCTGCGCCTGTGGGGCGGCATCAGCCGGGGCCGATGAAGCAACGATTGAAAAAATGCGGCTTTTTGGTGAGAAAATAGGCATAGCTTTCCAAATAAAGGATGATATGTTTGATTTTGGCACAGATGATGTTGGCAAACCATTAGGCATTGATATTAAGGAGAAAAAAGTTACCCTGCCGCTTATTTACGCCCTTAACAACTGCGAGCAGGCCGAGAAAAAAAGGATGATCAACCTGGTAAAAAACCATAATGACGACCCGGCAAAAATTACCGCTATTATAAGTTTTGTTACTAAAATGGGTGGTTTGCAATATGCCGCCACTCAAATGGAAAAATACCGGGATGACGCCTTTGCAATACTAAATACCTTCCTCGAAGGCGATTCGCGCACGGGCCTGGAGCAACTGGTACGTTTTACAACAGAACGCGATAAATAATGTCAAGCGAGCTCATCTTTATTTCGGGCTTTATAATTTTTATATTGCTCATGCTGGCTATTGACCTGGGTTTGTTTGCCAAAACAGACAGGGCGGTAAGCGTGAAGCGCGCCGGCATAATGAGCGCGGCCTGGATAACTTTGGCGCTTATTTTTTACGCACTCATATATAACTACGGCCACCTGCTGCACCATGTTGACAGCTTTGCCGCATTGCGCGAAGTAAATGATAAAAACTTTCATCACCTTACCTTAAACCCTAACGACCTTGCAGGTAGTTTAAACCTGTACAACAAAAACCTCGCGCTCGAATTTATTACCGGCTATGTAGTAGAGTATGCCTTATCGGTTGATAATATTTTTGTAATGGTGCTTATTTTCACGGCTTTCGCGGTTAGTAAGAAGCATTATCATAAGGTGTTGTTTTGGGGTATCATTGGCGCGATTGTGATGAGGTTCCTGTTCATTTTTGTTGGTGCCGCTTTAATTGGGCGTTTTCATTGGGTACTGTACGTGTTTGGCGCGTTCCTGGTTTATACCGGCATCATGATGTATGTTAACCGTAACCGCAATGAGCGTATAGACCCAGAAAACCATACCATTGTAAAGTTTGCCTCTAAATATTTTTCTGTTCACCCGCAATTTGCAGGTGACAAATTTTTTTTAAGTATCGATCATAAAAAATATATCACCCCCCTTTTTTTGGTACTGCTTATTATTGAAGGTACTGATGTTGTTTTTGCCGTCGACTCCATCCCCGCCATATTTTCCGTGACCAAAGACCCATACATTGTGTTTTTCTCCAACATATTTGCCATATTGGGGTTGCGTTCCATGTTCTTTTTGCTGGTGAATATTATTGATAAATTTCATTACCTTAAAGTGGGATTGGCCGTACTATTGGCTTTTATCGGTTTAAAAATGCTGGCCGCTAATTATGCTGAAAGAGTTGGCATTACAACGGGTAATTCGTTATTAATTATCCTCGCTATCCTGATAATGAGTATTGTTGCTTCGCTTATTTTTCCGAAGAAAAAAATAAGAATTGAGCAATAAGCATTGAGAAGACGTGTAAAGCTCCACTTACCGTAATTCCATCTCAAATCTAATATCTCAAATCTCAAATCTATATATTAACTTCGTAAAATGCATTCATTTGACTTTAGCTTTCTGAAATTCACATTTTTTGATGTGCTGGATGTAGTATTGGTAGCGTTTATTATTTACCAGTTGTACAGCCTCATCAGGGGTACAATAGCGGCTAATATTTTTATAGGACTGGCGGTTTTATACGCGCTTAATTTTGCAGTTACTGCCCTGCACATGAAACTGCTTACCGCCATACTGGGCTATTTTACCAACGTTGGCATTATAGTTATCATTGTGGTATTTCAGCAGGAGATAAGGCGGTTTTTATTGTTGGTGGGTAAAAATGCGTCGCTGCAGCGAAACAAGGCCTGGTGGCGCTACTTTTTTGGCAAGGCCAAAGCCGAAAAAAATAATTACGCCCGAATAAAACCTATTATTGATGCCTGCAAAAGTTTAAAACAAACACGTACCGGTGCGTTGATAGTATTTGCAAAATATTATGATGAGCAGTTTTACCAAAATAGCTGCGAAGTATTGGAAGCCAAAATATCAAAACGGTTGCTGGAGAGTATTTTCCAGAAAACCAGCCCGCTGCATGACGGTGCGGTTGTAATAGCTGAAAATAAAATAAAATCGGCAAGCTGCATTTTGCCCCTTACAGATAAGGTTGACCTTCCGCCCCAATTTGGCTTGCGCCATAGGGCAGGCATAGGTGTTACCGAAGCTAATGAAGCCACCGCCATTATCATATCCGAAGAAACCGGCGAAATATCATACGCCAAACAGGGCCGCGTTAAAATGAATATCAGCTTCGCTGAACTGGAAAAATTGCTGAATAAGGATTTTTAATATGGTGGTTTAGAGTGTTTTACGGTGTTCACGTTTTCGAGCGTGAACGCCCGTGAACGCTCCGTGAACACTGACAAAAAGCTGCCACCAAATAATTGAATTTTATGGCTTTGCAGTGGTATCCCGCTTTTTCATAGTATACACTCGCGGCAAATTCATACCCATAACCGGCATAGTATAACCCGTCCGGTCGGTTTGCACTATAGGCATTTTTTGGTCGGTGTTAGGGAGTTTAACCACAGTCATGGAACCATGAACAATTTGTACTGTGGGCCTTTGGGCCAGCAATTTTTTTAATGAACTTAACGAATCAATTCGCGGTTTAACAAATAATTTATTCCAGTTAGTGTCGGGTGGCATTATGCGCATTTGGTAACCCGGGTTTTTAGGTAACACAAATGTTTGCGCCTTCGCCTGTAAAATACCGGCCAGCAACATCAATGTTAATACAATCGTTTTCATAACAGTGAATTGGTGTCACTAATGTAATAGTTTAATTATTATTTGCCCAATTATTTAACTTTTTTAACAAATGCTAAATGCAAAGAAACGCTATTCATCTATACAAAACCCATATTCACCGATACATTATTGTATACCCGCCATTTTTAGGCCACCTTTAAATTTAATAGCGGGTAAGATGAGGAGTGATTGTGTGTACGCCTGTTATAAAATAAAGCGCCTTTAATTGTGGCGCTTTATTTTTGTTGATATCCTTTATTGCTTCGTTACCGGTGGTTCGCGAAGTATTAATTTATATATTTATCATGCCTAATTTTACAAATGTACCGTTCTAAGCTCACCGCGTTTTTTATACATGCAGCCGGCTGGCTGGTATTCCTGGGGTTCCCGTTACTGTTTATGAACCGCACGCAGGATAATATCAGCAGCACCTATTTTGTTATATTATCGCCCTATTACTGGCTTTTTTGTTTAACGTACATCTTCATGTTTTACCTGAACGCGTGGTATTTGGTGCCAAAATTTGTTTTCAGGAAAAGATACATTGGTTATGGCATAATTGTGTTACTGCTTTCGGGATGCGTTTATTATTTACAGCCGTTTGATAATTTACTGGGGCATAACCTGCGCCAAAGCCCGCGGGTAAAAACTGCCGCTTCTGCCCAGGCTGCCGATCAGGCTTTAACCGATAGCCTGGCGCTAAATAGTAAAACCTTGCCCTTTGGCCCATTGCCTCACCAGGATATGCGCATGCAGGACCCGCGCTTTAAGCCATCAAACAGCATTGTTTTTATACATCAATCGGGTAATATTGATATGGTGGGCCTGTTTATTTTTATAGTGATAATGGGCCTGAGCATAGCCGTAAGCACGGTACAAAAATGGCAGGTCACCGAGAAAAAAATGGTAAAAGCCGAAGCCGAAAAGGCCCATGCTGAACTTTCGTTTTTAAAGGCACAGATCAATCCGCATTTTTTGTTTAATACGCTGAACAATATTTACGCGCTTTCGGTTACCGGCGACCCGCATACTTCTGAGAGCATTATGAAGTTATCAAACATTATGCGCTACGTTACCGATGAAGTTGCCGAAAACTTAGTCTCTTTACAACATGAGTGGGAATGCATCAATGATTATATCGACCTGCAAAGGCTGCGCCTGGGAAAAAAAACAAGGCTCGACTTTAAAATGGAGGGTGAGATCGGCTATCAGCGTATTGCCCCACTGGTATTAATGACCTTTATTGAAAATGTGTTTAAATACGGTATCAGTAAACAATCGGCAACGCAGATCACCATCAAACTGAAAGTGGAAGCCAATAAATTGCTGTTTTTTTGCCAAAACACCATCGTAGAAAACGGATCATCGGCCCAGCGAACAGGTATCGGCATATCAAATACCCGGCAGCGG
>CAISKH010000522.1 GCA_903885865.1 uncultured Mucilaginibacter sp. | reverse complement strand
TGCCCTGAAAGGCATAGGCAACTGGACGGTGGATGTTTACCTGATGTTTGTGTTGCAGCGCGCCGATGTATTCCCCATTGGCGACCTGGCAGCCGTTAATGCCTTAAAGCGGGTAAAGGGATTACCGTTAAATACTCCAAGAGAGGAAATGCTGGCAATTACTGCCCAATGGCAGCCTTACCGTACGGTGGCTACTATGTTGTTATGGCATTATTATTTATCGGCACCGAAGAAGAAAGAATAATTATTTCAGCGTCAAACTGCTCTTACCCATAGTATACCCATCAGCATATAGTAAAATGGTATAGGTGCCTTTTTGATAGGCTGCCGGGTTTGCCCAATCAACCACGTAGTTGCTGCCATCATCCTTATAATCGATGGATGTTTTATAAGTAAATTGAAGGTCCTGGCCGTCGGCGTTAAATGTTCCGCTGTCATTGGCGGTTATCAGGTTGCCCGTTGGGTCAATAATGCGTATAAAAACATCGTGCGGGCCTTTTGCCGCTATTGCGTTGCTTGCTACAGTAAAATTGATCTTAAATTTATTAACGTTTTTCGCTTTGGTTTCGTCAACTTCCTTGCCGTTCTTTCTAACTTTATAGGCAGTCACGCTTGCAGCCCCAACCTTTATAGCCGAGCCAACCTGCACCTTAGCGCTGAGGTCCTGGTTTTGTCTTTCCAAATTGGTTGCTTTTGTGTTAACTGATGAAAGGTTAGTTTTTAAGGTATCCCTTTCGGTAGTTAATGTTGCATTTTGCTGTTTAAGCTCATCAATATCTGCGGTGTATTTAGTAACAAAATACCGTAACTGTTTTACATCTTCCTGCGCTTTTGCTAAATCGGCCTGGGTTAGCTTTCCTTTGGCCAGTTCTACCCGTAAAACTTTGATCTTTGTTTTTAGCGAATCGTTTTTCGCCAGCATTTCGGTAGTCATTTTTGTTTTGCTGGCATTTACCTGTTCAACTTGCGCCTCCAGGCTATCCAGTTCGGTTTGCAGCCTTGTTTTCTCATCGGTAAGATATACTGTTTTTACATCAGAGGAATTCTTTTTCATGTATAAATACACATCAGTGCCTAACAACGCCAATATCACTACGATCAAAAAGTAAATTACATTAGAATTCTTTTTGGGCCCTTGTGCTGGTTGGTTTTCCATAAAATATTAATGATTTTGGTTCCTAAATAATAACCAGATGCGGTGTTTTTTATAAGCCTTTAACTAATTAATTGAAAAATACGACTGATTTTTTACCTGCCTCTGTTTATAGTTAACTATTAATATACGTAATAATGCGCAAATTATGATAATGTTTTTTAGTAACAGGGTATTTTTGGTTGAATTTGATAAAAGTAGGCACAAATTGATTAAAACGCAATTATTATTTCCCATAATAAACCGCCGTATCAATGAGTTTATATCTTTGCAGTTGATAAAGAAAGCCTTTTAATGTACCAATTCCGTTATTTTATACTTCTTTTTACCCTAATAATTATAACAAAGGCAAGGGCCCAAACAGATTCATTGGCAATGTTGAAATACCGGGCCGACCCCAAGCGTGAATTCAGGGGGGTGTGGATAGCTACCCTTGAAAATATCGACTGGCCCGGCAGCCAAAAACTCACCACCGACGAGCAAAAACAACAGTTTACCGAACTGTTGAACGCGCATCAGCGCGCCGGCATAAACGCGGTAATGCTGCAGGTAAGGCCGGCAGCCGACGCGTTTTATGCCAAAAGCCGCGAGCCGTGGTCGAAATGGCTTAATGGCAAGCAGGGGCAAGGCCCCGTTCCTTTTTACGACCCGCTGGAGTTTGCTATAACCGAGGCCCACAAACGCGGTATAGAGTTGCATGCCTGGTTTAACCCCTACCGGGCCACCAACGACAATAAGTTCAAATTATTAAGCCCCGATCATATCACCAACAAAAAGCCCGAGTGGTTTTTTATTTATGGGGGTAAAAAGCTGTTTAACCCCGGCCAGCCCGAAGTGCGCGAATATATTGTGCGCGTGATACTGGATGTGGTTGATAACTATGATGTAGATGGCATACACATGGATGATTATTTTTATCCGTACCAAATTGCCGGGCAAAAAATAAACGACTCAGCAACTTTTCAAAAATACGGAAGCGGTTTTACTGATATACGGGATTGGCGCCGCAATAATGTTGACCTGCTGATAAAAATGCTGAGCGACAGTATACATAAACATAAGCCACGCGTTAAATTCGGCATCAGCCCGTTTGGGATATGGGCAAACAAATCGCAAAATGCCGACGGCTCTGATACCCATGGCGGCGATTCGTATTATGAACTGTATGCCGATTCGCGCAAATGGATAAAAGAAGGCTGGTTGGATTATATTAACCCGCAGCTTTACTGGCCCATTAACGACCGCCTGGCGCCTTTTGAAAAGCTGTTGCCCTGGTGGAGCGATAATACCTATAACCGCCATTTATATATAGGGCAGGCTGCTTACCGCATCAATGAACGTAAAGCGAATGCCTTTAAACATCCGCAGGAAATGCCCGACGAGCTCAAACTGCTGCGTAATAATCCGCGGGTGCAGGGCAGTGTATTTTTTAGCTCGGCATCGCTTTTAAATAACCCGTTGGGTTTCACGGATTCATTGCGAGTAAATTATTATAAGCACCCGGCATTACCCCCTGTAATGTTATGGCTCGATTCTATACCGCCTAATGTACCAGGTAATTTTACTGCAACCAGGCTCCAGGGTAACAGGGTACAGCTAAAATGGGATACGCCGCTGTTAGCTAAAGATAAAGAGCCTGTTTACGGGTATGTGATCTATCGCTTTGAAGGCACTGAAAAGATAAATATTGATAATGCAAAAAATATATTTCACATACAATACAACCCCGATACACAGTTTATTGATACCACTACTCAGCGCGGTAAAACCTATTTATACGTAATTACGGCCATTGACCGGCTGAAGAACGAAAGTGATCGCTCACCAACTATAGCGGTGGTTATACCATAAATGAGTTGGCAGTTTTAAGTTGGCAGTGTGCAGTTGCTTGCTACCGGACTTTTATATATCTTGACTCCTGATTCTTAACTCTTGATTCTAAAAAATGAGGGCTGTAATACAACGTGTTTCGCAGGCAAGCTGTAAGGCTGATAGCGCTGTAACGGGCGAGATCGGTACAGGGTTCCTGGTATTGCTGGGTATTGAAGATGCCGATACCGGCGATGACCTGCAATGGCTGGCTCAAAAAATAACCGGCCTGCGTATTTTTAGTGACGAAAATGGCTTAATGAATAAGGCCCTTGCTGATGTGGATGGCGGCATTTTATTGATCTCGCAATTCACTTTATTCGCACAAACAAAAAAAGGGAACAGGCCGTCGTTTATACGGGCTGCTAAGCCTGATAAAGCTACCCCGATGTATGAGGAAATGATAAAAACACTTCAAGCTATTACTGGAAAGAAAACTGAGACGGGAATATTTGGAGCTGACATGAAAATCAGCTTAATTAATGATGGCCCCGTAACTATAATTATGGACACTAAGGATAAAGAAAACCATTAAACGTATGGAATTGTCTGACGCACAAAAACTAGTTGATGATTGGATAAAAACAACCGGCATCCGTTATTTTAACGAGCTTACAAATACCGCCATATTAATGGAAGAGGTAGGTGAAGTTGCCCGTATTATGGCGCGACAATATGGCGAGCAATCGTTCAAAAAATCGGATATAGAAGTTAACCTGGCCGATGAAATGGCCGATGTATTATTTGTGCTGATATGCCTTGCCAACCAAACCGGGATTGACCTTACCGATGCCCTTCAAAAAAACATGAAAAAGAAAAGCATACGTGATACCGACAGGCATAGGGATAATGATAAACTAAATTAGTTTAACCAACCTATCCCCATCCAAAACAGGAATAGCGGTGGTTAGGTCAACCTTCAAACAAAAGGCAATATCGGCCTCAATACCTAATTTTTTAAGGCGTTCGCTATGCGATGTTTTTTTGAGATAGGTATCCAGGTCATCTTTGGCTAACCGGTAAAGATCGTTCGCGGCTGTTGCCGGGTCGTCAACCCTGAAACCATGGCCTTTTAGCTGCTCAACAACCGCGCCTGCAAACAGGGTATCCTCCAGGTTAAAGTTATTTTTCCAGCCCGAGCAAACCAGTAAAATATTTTCATCCTGTTGTTTTAGCCAGTT
>CAISKH010000521.1 GCA_903885865.1 uncultured Mucilaginibacter sp. | reverse complement strand
TGTCACCTTTGCACCCTGTTTATAGTATTCATCGAATGTTACATTTGTTATAGAATATTTAACCATTAACTAAAGAAAAATATAATGAACAAGATCACCCCATTTTTATGGTTCGACAACAATTTGGAAGAGGCGATGAATTTTTACGCATCTGTTTTTAAAAATTCAAAAATTAGAAATGTTAGCCGCTATAACGAAGCAGGTTCCGGGCCGGCGGGAAAGGTATTTACCGCCACCTTTGAGTTGGAAGGGCAGCAATTTATGGGGCTTAATGGCGGGCCTATGTTTAAATTTACCGAAGCTGTATCGTTTTTTGTAAACTGCGAAACACAGGAAGAAATAGATGATTATTGGGAAAAGTTAACAGCAGGCGGCGAGGAAAGCCGGTGCGGCTGGCTGAAAGACAAGTTTGGTTTATCGTGGCAAATTATACCGGCCAATTTAGGCCAACTATTAGGCAACCCCGACCCGAAGAAAGCAAAAAATGCCATGAACGCCATGCTAAAAATGGGCAAGCTGAATATTGCGGAGTTGGAGCGGGCGAGTGAAATGTAAATTAAAAAAAAATGTCATTTCGAACGATAGAGAGAAATCCTATACGCTTTGCATGATGTATAAGATTTCTCTCTCGTACCTCGTTCGAAATGACACGGGTCTTTGTTTTTCTTGCCCACCTCACATTTATCTCATTACTAACAAGCATTATCTATTTATCTCCTGCCTTTCGGTTTTAGGAAAAAATTAACATATACAGAAAGCGATGCAGCCATGAAAAAGCATACAGCGGTGATGGTATCAACCAGCGTCGCGCTAATTGAACCGCCGCTGATTTGATCAGCATAATATTTAATAAACGAATTGGGAAGGTCGTGTTCGCCCAATTTTTCCTTGATCTGCCATTGCCAGTCGGTAATGGGGCAATAACCTATTCCAAACCAAATACCCAATATAAACCAGCACCCTGCCGCAACCACAACACAAATAAAATGCAGTTTACGGGTGGCTGGCCATATCCAGCCTAACAGGTTAAAGCCGATGATAACCAGGTGAAGCAGGGTAAACAGTACGTCTGTTATATGGAGTAACATATTAAACAATAGTTTATTAAATATAGTTACCATTTTTCACTTGCAAGGCTTTTCGCCCGGGTAAACAGGGCAGACGCATTAAAATAATCGGGTTAAATTAGGGGGCTCCGATGGAGCCAACACCTCCGTTTTTTATTTCCTATAAACAGGGCGCTCCTCCGGAGCAGTAAAAAGTTCAATTCAAGAGTTCGCAAGGCTCCTCCGGAGCCACCTGTTTATAGAAAAAAAACGAAAAGAAATTCAGGCTCCATCGGAGCCCCCTAAATGCGCATCGGCATTAATAGAAGAAATAAATTTTAATGCGTTTGCCATACCCGGATAAATAAAATCGGGATTTTATTTAAAAAATTAAGACCTTGCACTGTCAAAACAATCACCACCTGATGAAAAGATTAACAGAGCGTAATGCTGAAAAATTTACGCTGATACTGATCATTATTACATTCTTTATCCGCTTATTGATCGCTGCTTATACAGGGTTGGGTAACGGTGAATCGTATTATTTCAGAGGCGCTTTGCATTTCGACTGGAGTTATTTCGACCAGCCGCCCTTGTTTTTCTGGCTGGGCGGGTTAAGTATAAAACTATTGGGGCTGAATAATTTAGGTTTACGGTTCCCCACCGTTTTATTATTCGCGGGCACAAGCTGGCTGCTGTTTTTAACCACCCGGAAATTATTCAATGCCAAAGCCGGTTTCTGGGCGGTGACGGTTATGAATTTAAGCGCGGTATTTACGGTGGCCATTGCCTGCTGGTACCAGCCCGACGCGCCATTGATGTTCTTCTGGATGCTGAGTACCTGGTATATCATGAAAGTAATTGGTATTGGCGAAGAAAAACCCCTTAACCCCGCAACCGACAACCGTAAAATATATATGCTCTGGATAATAACAGGGATTTGCATGGGGTTGGCTACGTTAAGCAAGTACCATGTGCTGTTTTTATTTGCCGGGGTATTTATGTTTGTAAGCACCAATAAAAGTCAACGGCATTGGTTAAAACATCCCGGCCCCTACCTGGCTGTGCTTATAACCATACTAATGGCATTCCCGGTGTTATGGTGGAACTATAAAAACAATTGGGCATCGTTTGTTTTCCAGGGCTCAAGGGCGGGAACAAGTAACGAGGGCCTGCATTTACATATCGACTGGTTTTTAAGAAGCATATTGGGCCAGGCGGTATGGCTATTGCCCTGGATATGGTTCCCTACTATAAAACAGCTTTGGGTAACCTATAAACTGCGCCTGCAGGCCACCTATGGCTTTATTTTTTGGATGTCGGTTTTGCCTATTGTGTTTTTTACCATAATTACGCTTTGGGCCGACCTGCAATACCATTTCCACTGGCAGGCGCCCGGTTACATGATGCTTTTTATGCCGCTGGGTTTTGCTATTGATAAAAAGTTAAGCGCCGACGGTAAAGTAAAACGCCTTACCCGCAGGTGGCTCAATTTTTCTATTTATTTTACCATCATCACCATAAGCGTAGTTGGGCTGCACATGGTTACCGGCTTTTGGCAATCGTACGGCCCTAAATGGGTGGTAAGTTTGGGCGGCGGTACGGTAGACCCAACCATACAGGGCGTTGATTTTGATGATATCATGACCCGCTTTGAAAAAGAAGGCTGGATAGCCAACCAGCATATTTTTGCAGGCAGCACCCGCTGGTGGCTCACCGGCAAGGTAGATTGGGCGCTGAAAGGTAAAAAAGACATCATTTGCTTTAACCCCGACGCACGCAATATGGCTTTTCTGGTTGATCCGAATGCACTTATTGGCGAGGATGCTATCATAATTGGTGAGGACCACCAGGACACGGTTGATGAGGATGTTAACCCGTTTTTTGACAGCGTAACCAAACTGGCCGATATACCGGTTATCCGCGGCGGAATTGTGGAAGAGCATTTGCAGGTTTATTATTGCAAAAACTTTCACCAATCGGCTAAACCGTTTAAAGAAGATTATCCCTTATTCCGGCAGTTAAAAGGTTTGCCGCCGTTTGGGAATTAGTAAATTTCATAGCGATGGGTTTTAAACCCATCGCTATGAAATTTATTTACTGCTCCACTTAAAATTCTTGATGCCTATACCGGCAAATACAACAATATAGGCAATCGTTGCCAAAACTGCCATAGTAGTATCGTCATTCCATTTGGCAGGCTCCATACTGGCAGCCAGCATGAGTTTTACAGATCCGTAGGGCGACCAATGTACAATATCCTTTAATTTCAGGCCCAACACGCCCAGTTCGCCAAACATCCCCACCATTATAAATAAAAAATATACTAACCGCGTAACAGCGTTAACGGTTTCAGGATTTTTAATAAGCCCCACTATTAACTGGCCCACGCTTAAATATACCGCGCCGCCCAAAAAAGCAACAAAGAACGTAACCGCATAGCCTTGCCATGAAAGTAATATCTTATCATTCTCAAACCCTACTACAAACACAGCAAGCGTCAATATCATGATCATCATTAACTGTATACTTATACGGCTTACCATGATGGCCCAGGTAGGCACGGGCGCTACACGCAGCCGCTGAAAAATACCCTTATCCCTGTCGCGCGATATGCTGATGCTATAACCCATTAAACCTATAGCCATTAAACCGATTGTAATTGCGGTTGAAAGCACGAATGGGCCTCCAACCTTAGGCACCATTCCTTTCCATGAAATAAGAATAATAAGCGGCACAAATAGGGTAATAATACCCGAGCGGCGGTTGCTGATGAGCGTTGCCAGATCGGCCCTGAACAGGGTAAATAATACGGTTGAGGTTTTGGGTATGATGGTTTCTTCCATTTTTTTTGAGATCAGGCGCGTACAGTTGTGCCGGTTAAGCCAATAAATACATCTTCTAAAGTTATTTTCCCCCGGCGCGATACGGCTATTACTTCCGGGTCGTCGCGGTGTTTGTCTATGAGCGCTTGCGGGGTATCAACAGCGATCACCCGCCCGTGGTCAATAATAGCTATACGGTCGCAAACAGATTCTGCTTCTTCCATAGAGTGCGTGGTTAATAACACAGCATGGCCGCGTTCACGTATAGCTTCTATACGCTCCCAAAGCTGGCGGCGCGCCTGCGGGTCGAGCCCGGTTGTTGGTTCATCCAGCAGTACTAATTTGGGGTTGTGTATAGTTGCTATAACCAACGAAACCCGCTGCTGCTGCCCGCCCGAAAGCTGGCTGAATTTTTTCTGAGCTGCATCTTCCAGGCCAATAGCTGCAAGGGTATCTTTTATTTTATCCTTACTCATAGGTACGCCATAAATGCCCGAAAACAATTGCAGAATTTGCACCACATTCAATTCCGGCTGAAAACTGGTGGATTGCAATTGTACCCCCATTGAAGCCCGCGCGTGCAAGGGTTTTTCGCTTACACTTTGCCCGTTTACTATAATGGTACCCTCTTTAAATTTTATTAAGCCCTCAATAGCGCTAAGGGTGCTTGTTTTGCCCGCGCCGTTGGGGCCAAGCAAACCAAAAATTTCTCCCTGGAGCACATCGAACCCTACGTTATTAACGGCAACAATATTACCATAATTAACGTGGAGGCCCTCAACTTTTAATATGTATTTATTCTGCTCAACAGACATAGTTATTATATTTTATACTTAGAGCAAGGTAATTTATTTTTATTACAAAAAACAACATCCTTTAAAATTCAAACCAAAGGGTACCCGATACCGGCTCGCCGCTGTTATGATTTTTCTGGCTTTGTGGCCCCATTACTTTTGCAGGTTGAAATTTTGTGCCGATGGCGCTTATACCATTTAAAAACCCGAGGCTGCTTTCGGGGAAAGGCGGCTCTACATTGTTCTCTTTCAATGCATCTTTTTCCCTTGCCGGACGAAGCATTTGGAAGTACATATTTTTATTATCAGTGTATACCGTAAATGGCGATTCTTTATTTTCAATTACCACCCAGTTAACTTCGGCATGGT
>CAISKH010000520.1 GCA_903885865.1 uncultured Mucilaginibacter sp. | reverse complement strand
CAATAATTCCCGCAACTTCATCAGCGCTGCCAAATCGTTTTGCCGGTATCATATTTAAATATTTTTCTTTAAAATGTTCGGGTATAGATTCGGTCATATCAGTTTCAATAAAGCCCGGCGATACGCTGAATACCCTTATCGAATGTCCTTCATCGCTGGTTGCCGCCGCTTCCTGGGCCAAAGATCTGGACAGGGCCGCCAGCCCTGCCTTTGTTGCAGCGTATACAGCCTGAAAAGCGTTCCCCGTTTCGCCAACAATTGAACTCATGTTAATAATTACACCCGTTTTATTGAGATTAAATATTTTCATGACGGTTTTACAGATCATGATGGGGGCCCTTAAATTAATATTGAGCATCTTGTCAATATCGCTCTCGGGCTGATAGATCAATGATTTGTCGAAAGTTACGCCGGCATTGTTCACCACAGCATATAGGGTATCGCCATGTTCTTTTTTTAGTTGTTTGCAAAAGGCTGTTAATTGTTCAGGATCAGCAAAATCAGCACATAAAAGCTGGCTTCCCGGTTCAATAGAGGTAAAACTTTCCGGGCTGGAAGCATGAAGAATTAAAGAATATTCAGCTGCTAATTTTTTTGATATTGCCAGGCCTATCCCCCTGCTTGCCCCGGTTATCAATACCTTTTTCTTATTCATTTACTAATGCGTGCAAAGTATAAATTAATACCAAACTTACTATTTTTTCTTAAACGTCCCCGCATGTTTTTAAACTATGGGTGCAGTAGGTAAAACTTATTTATCAAAATAATAACTATGTTACGCACTATATTTGGCTATTAATTGAAATATTATTGATGAGTGATATAAAAGCAGAATTACATAAACGCTGTGCCGACTATATTAAAATGCGAATGGAGGCTGCCGAACAGGGAATTAAGGAGGCGCAGCAGGCATCAATAGATGATACCAAAAGCAGCGCCGGCGATAAGTACGAAACCGGCAGGGCCATGATGCAGCAGGAAACCGACCGTAACCTGGGCCAGCTAAATGAGGCCAATAAGCTCAAGGTTGCCCTAAACTCCATTGGCACCGGCGCTTCTGCTATAGCCGAAGCAGGCAGTGTGGTTTACACTAATAGCGGCAATTTTTACCTGGCCATTAGCGCAGGCAGTTTAATAGTTGATGGAATTGTTTATTTTGCGGTTTCGCCGGTATCACCCATTGGTTTAAAATTAAAAGGGCAAAAAATGGGCGGCGGGTTTACCCTCAATGGAAAAACTTATAAAATAGAAAGGATCATTTAAACCTCTGCCGATACTTCCTCAACCTGGGCTTCATCAGCAATTTTTGAGTGTTCGCGTTGTGCAATAACGCCCTCAAAATATTCTTCATATTTTGCATGATTGGTTTTCATTACCCTATCCCAAAAGTTAAAATACAAGCCATAATTACACTTTGCAAATTTATGGTGCATGTTATGGTGGGGGGCTGTATTGTGCCACTTAAATATTTTATGTGTTGTAAAACCTTTCGGAAAAAATTCATAGCCGTTATGGGCGCCAACATTTATTAATAATTGATAAAACGTAGCAATAAAGATCGCAGATATGTGGACGGGTATAATAAAAGCAGCAAGTGGTATACCAGGTGCATTAATAAGGGCCTCGACCGGGTGAAAGGCATAAGCAGAGAAGGGTGTTGGGTTATGCGCTAAATGGTGTGTTTTATGCGACCATTTAAAAATTAGTTTCCAGTGCAAAAACCTATGGGTCCAGTAAAAATAGGTATCGTGTATAATAATTATAAGCAATATGCTTAAAAAATACCAGGTATATCCATATTTATCAATGGGATTATAAACAAGGGTATGGCCGTGCTTAATTGACCATATTACCAAAATGATAACTATGCCAAAAATAACTGTGGTAGAAAAGGAATACGTTATGTCACGGATGGTATTTTTGTTTTCCGCATACCGTCGCTGAATTTTTGCGTGCCAGTATTTTTTCTTTTTCCAGACATAAAAAAACATATAAAGCACGCCTGCAGCTAAAAAATATTCAACACAGGAGAATATTATAAACTCATCGTATTTGCTGAGCAATAACAACAGCTCCTTTACTGCATTTGCTATTGAAGAAAATAATTGCATATTGAACTGTAAAGGTAAAGCTAAAAGGCATTGGAAACAAATTTTTAAAATACCAGTGTTGCTGCTGCCGGCCTTGCGGATTTCGGTGAAAGTTAGTGGCCCTTAGACTACAAAAACCGAACTTTTTTATAATTCGTATTGAACGATGGGATAATAGTTATTTTACCTTTTCATTATTTATTTACATTTGCTTATCAGAATGTGAAACCAAAACGCTGATCATTTATAATTAAGCTATGCAAATAAAAAACCGTATCTACGCTATAGATACGCTAAGGGCAGCCATGATGTTCCTGGTAGTTGTCGCTCACGCCAGTATTACTTACGCCGTTACAAATTTTGGCAGTAACTGGCCAATTAAAGACCCCCACAACACTAATGTATTATTTGATATTTTAGTAATTTTTGTACAAACATTTAGTATGCCGGTGTTTTTTTCGGTATCAGGATTTTTGGCAGCTATGCTTTTTGTAGAACAAGGCCCTGAAAAGATGATATTAAACCGGTTAAAACGAATTGTTTTGCCATTCGCGATGGGGCTGTTGATACTATACCCGGTAGTGTTTAATGTTTTTACATATTTTATCTTAACCGTTTCTCACAATACAAGTATACTTTCTGCATCTATAGAAGCTTTTAAAAATTCCGCATGGAAAAATTTCAGTACGATACATCTATGGTTTTTGTATTTTCTATGTTTTTTTTGCGTTGGCGGCTGGGCAATTTCCCTGCTTTGTGAAAAAATATCCCCCAAAATATCCCCCAAAATCAGTATGTATTTTGGCGCAATTTTCCGGCTTAGATTAGCACCGGTTTTATTTGCTGGGGTCACTTATCAATTGCTTTGTGCTCAAGGAAAAGTTTTTATTTATCGCTATGCAGGTTTCTCTATCGTTAACGGGATAGTTTTTCAATACGCCTGTTTTTTTGGATTTGGCTGGTTATTATACCATCAAAAAAAACACCTCGAAAGATTCAAAAAAGATGATTGGCTTTTCGCTATTACAGGCGCAATGTTATTTATTGTACACATAGCTATCTTCAGTATGAAGCCCGGGATCGAAAAAACTTCCGGCTTATACGTATCCGCAGCTTTATATGCTGTTTCTATATGGTTGTTTGTATTTGGCACAATAGGCTTATTTTTAAGGTTTTTTAATACCTATTCGCCGGTTGCGCGCTATATATCAGATGCCTCCTACTGGATATATTTGGTGCATTTGCCTATAGTGGTATTTTTCCAGGCCATGCTGATCAGCGTTGATCTAAATCCCTTTCTAAAATTCCTGATCGTTATTTCCGCTACTTTTATTGTCGTATTAATCACCTATAACTTTATGGTAAGAAATACCTTTATCGGTAAATTTTTGAATGGAAAAAAGTATGCACCCGGTTTACTGAATGCAGACCAGGCAGGAGCAGGCAGGCTAAGTGTTTAGATGATACCTTTCGCATTCAGTTTATAAGTGTTCCTTAATCAAGGATTTTTTCGGGGAGCCGTTTATTTTTTCTTCTTTAGGTACAGCTGAGGTTTTAGGTATGTCTTTCCCCAGTTTCCTTGCAATAACTTTATCAAAATTATCCTCATAGTGAGGATGATTGGTGTGCATGATCTTATCCCAAAAGTTAAAATATAAACCGAAATTATATTTAACATTGGTATGGTGCATGTTGTGATGGGTGGCGGTATTAGACCATTTAAAAAATTTATTGCGTATAGATTTGGGTGCCATTTCGTAGCCCAGGTGCCCAAAAACATTTAAAAACATTTGATGAATTAAAAAAATAGCTATTGCTGATATATGTGCCGGAATTGTAAACACAATTAATGGCACAATGCCGACTTGAACAAGGGCCTCAATAGGGTGAAAGGCATACGCAGAAAATGGGGTAGGGTTATGCGTTAAATGGTGCGTTTGGTGCGTCCATTTAAAAATCTTCTTCCAATGCAAAAGGCGGTGTGTCCAATAAAAATAGGTATCGTGTACAATAACCATTAAAAATATGCTGAAGAAATAATAAACATACCCGTATTTATCAATGGGTGTATAAATCAGGGTTAAACCATGCTTTTTTGCCCAGGCTATGGGCAGGACGACAATACCAAAAACAATAAGTGACGAAAAGGAATATTTTATATCCCGAATGGCATGTTTATGTGAAGGAAAATTGACCTGAATTTTTGCTTTCCAAAGTTCTTTCTGTTTCCAAAAATAAAAAACGAAGTAAAGTCCACCGGCGATAAAAATATATGAAAAAAGGCCAAATACTATAATTCCGGTATTATCACCGATAAATGAGCCTATAGATTTTATTGCGTTGGATATTAAAGAAAAAAATAGTAGCATATTGAAGCAAAGATATTACTAAAAACCGCTTTACTAAACATTTTTTAAGTGTTTTGGTTTGTAATTGCTTCCGGGCAAACTTCACTGGATTTTAGCAATTGGGATGTTCAAATATCAAGCCCCAAGCCGGGCTGCTCGCTTAAGTGGTATTTCCCGTCCCTAAATTCGGGCATTTTATAGGGGTTATTGGTAGTTAAAAACGGACCGTCAATATCTGCCCAGTCGCATTGCGGGGCAAGGGCTGCCGCGGCCAGCGAAGCGCAGCTTGTTTCGCTCATGCAGCCTATTAATACCTTTAGTTCAAGTTCTCTTGCCTTATCTATCATTTGTCGCGCCTCATACATCCCTGCCGATTTCATCAACTTAATGTTTATGCCATGATATACGCCTTTGGCTTTT
>CAISKH010000519.1 GCA_903885865.1 uncultured Mucilaginibacter sp. | reverse complement strand
TCGGCAATTTTGCCGTCCTGCATTACAATAATTTCATCGGCATATTGAATGGTGGAGAGCCTGTGTGCAATGACAATAGTCGTTCTGCCTTTCATCAGTTTAATGAGTGCGTCTTGCACCAGCTTTTCGGAGTTAGAGTCTAAAGAGGAAGTCGCTTCATCCAAAATAAGAATTGGGGGATTCTTTAATACCGCACGGGCTATGGTTAAGCGCTGTCTTTCGCCACCGCTTAACTTATTGCCTCTATCACCTATCGTTGAATCATAACCGTGCTCCAGCCTCATGATAAAATCGTGGGCATTGGCAATCTTGGCTGCCTCAATTACCTTTTCCCGGGTAGCATCGTCAATACCAAAGGCGATATTGTTGTGCACCGAGTCGTTAAACAGGATTGATTCCTGGCTCACCATACCGAACAGGCTGCGCAGGTCGTTCAGCTTATAATCTCTTATATCGTGGCCGTCAATTAAAATCTTGCCTTCGCCTAAATCGTAAAAACGGGGAAGTAAGTCTACCAAAGTAGTTTTACCTGCGCCCGATTGCCCAACCAAGGCAACCATACGGCCTTTGTCAATCTTGATGCTGATGTTATCCAGTATCTTTTTGTTATCGTAATTGTGATAGGTAAATCCTACGTTTTGATATTCTATGGCGGTTTTAAATTCCTTCAGACTTAATGCATTGGCCTTTTCAGGTATTTTGGTTTCGGCATCCAGCACTTCAAAAATTCTTTGTGCTGATGCAAGGCCTTTGCGGATATTGTAGAAGGCTGAAGAGAAGTTTTTAGCGGGTGGAATAAGCTGTGCAAAAATGACCATAAAGCCTATAAAGGTTTCGGCCTCCAGTGTCTTGGCATTCAGCACCAATACGCCACCGTAGTAAAGCACCATGCAAACCACGCAAATAGCCAAAAATTCAGTAAGCGGTGATGACAACTCCCTGCGGGTATTAATCCGGCGGCTCAAATCAAACAGGTCCTGATTTACCCGTCCGAATTGCTTTTTCATAAATGTTTCAGCATTAAAGGCGTGAATGATTCTTAGGCCGCTTAAAGTTTCATCAACTACCGATAGCAGGTGGCCGCTTACCGACTGGGCCTCTGACGACTGGCGCTTTAAGCTTTTGCCCACCCGGCCAATAATGAATCCGGTTATTAAAAGCATAATCAGCACGAAGCCGGTTAGCTGGGGGCTTATCATAAGCAGCGCTCCTAAAAAAATGAGTATAGTAAGTGGCTCGCGGATGGTAACTTCAATAAAGCTGATAATGCAGTTTTCAACTTCCTTCACATCATCGGTAACGCGGGAGATGATATCTCCCTTTCTTTCTCTTGAATAGTAGGCGAGCGGTAAAGAAACAAGCTTGTTATACAGGTCGGTCCTGATATCGCGCACTGAGCCGCTTCGGATAGGAGAAAGGAAATACAGCGCTAAAAAGCGGAACAGGTTTTTGAGAAAAAAGAGGATGGCAATCAACACGCAAAACTTAGCCAGGGCCATAATGTTGTTATTGTTATTGGCTGCAATTTCCTGGCTTAGTAGAAACTTAAGATAGTCGAACAGGTAGTCTGCCGTAAATGCAAATTTGGGTTGCTGCATTACCGGGGGTATTTTTTTGAGCAACAACTGCAAAAAAGGAATAATCATAACCACCGAAAACAACGAGAACACCACAGTCAATACATTAAAAAACGTATTTAAAGCAGCTAATACGGCGTATTTGCGGAGATATGAAAGTATGCGGAAAAGATTCTTCAT
>CAISKH010000518.1 GCA_903885865.1 uncultured Mucilaginibacter sp. | reverse complement strand
TGCTTTTCGCAATCCGCATTACCCAAAAGTATCGACAGCATTGAAAAAAAGATAAATCTGTATGGCATAAAAAATCAATCGCCCATACTTTTTGTTCATTTCGATAAAAACATTTATTCAACCAGCGAGAATGTTTGGTTCACCGGCTACCTGCTCAATGTGGCCGACCATAGTTTATATAAAACACTTTCGGTTACGCTGGTGAATGATAATAGCCATTCCGTCATTCAGAATGATAAATTTGTTATGAAAGGAGGCCTGACATTTGGTAACATGGTTATACCAGATACGCTAACTGCCGGCAATTATAGTTTTATATGTTTTACCAACCGACTCACCAACGGTAACCCCGATGTTGTTTTTACACAGGCTGTAACAGTTAAAACAAGCAATAAAAGTCCGGCTAAAAAATTAAGCACTACGCTCGAAGTGCCCTCGCAATTCGCTAAAGTCAGGTTTTATCCCGAAGGCGGCAGCCTGGTGAACAATATACAAAGTATAGTAGGCTGGGAAGTAAAGAGCGCTTCGGGCGTGCCGTTGGCTGTAAGTGGCCTGGTTTATCAGGATAAAAACATAATTGACACGATAAAAACCAATGGTTATGGCATGGGCAAATTTGCCTTAACGCCGCTGGCCGGCAGCAATTATTATGTAAAGTTATACGCTGTAAACAAACAGGACACTTTATATAAGCTCCCCAAAGCTTTAACACAAGGACCCGTTATAACCTTACAGCAGGCGGTGGTTAACGATACGTTAATGGTTAATATTCATGATGAGCAGCATAAAAAATTATACCTGATAGGGCATAATTATAAGCAATTGCTCTTTGCAATGCCGGTAATAATGGCCGCGCCAAATAAAAAATTAAAAATCATTATACAAAAAATCCCGAAAGGGTTAACTCAATTAACGGTGACAGATAGTTTGGGGCGGCCATTTGCCGAAAGGGTTTTCTTCGCGCACTACGACCGGAAAACGCAGTTACATATTGCTACTACGCAGGATGAATATGCAACCCGGCAAAAAGTTAATGTTAGCATAAGGATGGATGCAGGTAAAGCTGATTCGGGCTTTGTATCAGTAGCCTGTGTTCAGGATAACCGTATTGAAATAAGGAAACAGAATGATATTGAGAGTTATATCTATTTAAAACGTGAACTGGGGAATATCCCGCTGCGGGAAAACTATTTTGGAAATAGCGAAGCAGATAAACAATATCTTGAAAATATATTGCTAATAAAAGGCTGGCGAAGATATACGTGGGTTGATGTATTAAACACAAACCCCATTGATACCATAAGAAAAAAGGAAGGACTGGTTTTTAAAGGTACAGTTACTAAATCGGGCAAGCCTTTAAAACAGCCTGTTGAGGTAGCTGTTATAGGCCACTCGCTTACCACTGTAAGTACCGACAATGCGGGGAACTTTATTTTATACGATGATGCGATGGTAACTGATCCCGGTAAAAAGGCAGCCTTTAGTGTAAACGGACACAACACACCCGATTATCGCGTACATGTAGTCGGCCCATATCCGGTGGTGTACGAAAAACTGGCAAAACAATTAGAGCCTATTAATTATAGTAAACAGGAGCAGGAAAATACTTTTTATATGGAGCTGATTAATAACGACCATGCCATACATTTAAATGAAGTTAAAATTAAAGGGGGAAAGAATACTTCTTTTTATGGTACGGAGGCAAACACCCCTACAGGCAGAATGGTCGACCGCTACACTATTAGCACGCCTTTTGGAAAAGTAAATCTCCCCAATCGGGACAATCAACTTAAGGGTGGTGAAATAGTTGATACACAATGGGGCAGAAAAGAGGTTACCCGGGAGACGACTTTTATCCCTTCTTCCAGTGCACATTTAGGCGAAAATATAGATATGTACCGGTTTACAGGCATCTATCTTGCGCAGGAATTTTATCCGGCAGACTATTCCGCAGGCCCATCAGGGCCGCAATACCTGTCAACCCTATACTGGAAACACCTTATAAAAGTAACCCCTGGTAAAGACACCGAATTTTCGTTTGATACCAGCGATATTACGGGCAGGTTCAAAATAGTGATACAAGGTGTAACGGGCAATGATGTGGTTTATGGAGAAAAAATATTTAATGTTGTAAAACCAAAATAATCAACCTTTTACCTTTAAACCCTTTACCTTTCACCTCACTTAGCGGTTATCATAAACTCTGTACGGCGGTTTTTGCTCCGATCCTCGTCCGTAAGGTTAGGGGCTATG
>CAISKH010000517.1 GCA_903885865.1 uncultured Mucilaginibacter sp. | reverse complement strand
GGCGGTCCAATATTTTCAGAATGCTCTGTTTTAAGGTGGTACCCCGAACAATAGAATCATCCAGCACCACTAAAGTATCGGTTCCATTTTTTATGAGCCCATACGTAGTATCATATACGTGGGCAACCATTTCGCTTCTGTCGGCATCCTGGGTAATGAAGGTGCGCAGCTTAACATCTTTGATCGCTATCTTTTCAATACGCGGGGCAATGCATAATACTTCCATCAACTCTGCTTCGCTTATTTTGTCCTCACGGTTAAGCAGTTTATCGCGCTGGTATTTTTTTATGTATTTGTGAATACCCTCAACCATGCCATAAAATGCTACTTCGGCAGTATTGGGAATGTAGGAGAATACGGTGTTTTTTATATCATTGTCAACGGCGCTCAATATTTGCGGACAAAGCAGCCTGCCTAATTGTTTACGCTCTTTGTATATCGATGCGTCGCTTCCGCGCGAAAAATAAATACGCTCAAACGAACAGGCTTTCTTTTCAAGCGGTTCGGCAAATTCAGTTTCGGTTATTTTGCCATTCTTTTTTACAATTAAAGCATAGCCCGGCCGTATCTCCTTAATATCATCAATAGGAATATTGAAAGCAGTTTGCAGGGCAGGGCGCTCAGAGGCGGCCACTACAATTTCATCGTTATAATAATAATAAGCGGGGCGTATGCCCACCGGGTCGCGCATTACAAACGCATCGCCATGTCCCAATATACCGGCAATGGTGTAACCGCCATCCCAGTTTTTGGCCGATTTACGCAGTATCTTGGCCACGTCCATATCATTGGCTATCAACTTACTTATCTCTACGTTATCATCCAACCCTTCGCGTTTATATTGGTCAAACAGGCCCTGGTTTTCGGTATCAATAAAATGGCCCATTTTTTCAAGTACGGTAACGGTATCTGCTTTTTCTTTAGGATGCTGGCCCAGGTCGTATAATTGTTGTAATAGCTCATCAACATTGGTCATGTTAAAGTTGCCCGCTATAACCAGGTTACGCGTCATCCAATTGTTTTGCCTTAAAAACGGGTGACAGCTTTCGATACTGTTTTTACCATGTGTACCATAACGCAAATGGCCCAATAAAACTTCGCCGGTAAAGCTAACGTTGTCTTTGAGCCATTCTGCATCCGCCATTTTTTCGGGCGTGTTTTTTTGTATCTCGGCAAACTTTTTCTGGATATATTCAAATATATCAGCTACCGCGTTTGATGCCATCGATCGGTGCCGGCTTATGTAGCGCTTACCCGGGGCAATGTCCAACTTTATGGTAGCAACACCCGCGCCATCCTGGCCCCGGTTATGCTGTTTCTCCATTAAAAGGTAGAGTTTGTTTAAACCATACAGCGCGGTGCCGTATTTTTGCTGATAAAAAGAAAGTGGCTTTAAAAGGCGGATAAATGCCACACCGCATTCATGTTTAATCTGATCGCTCATGATTGGGAATGAGTGTGCAAAGTTATAATTTTCTCTTTAAGTCGGGCTACATTAATTGTCATAAATTAATATTTATAACGAATAAAATTAACATAGTTGATCGAAATCGTCATTACGAACTATAGTTGAGAATCTTTATCTGCCCCTCAAATACAACTCTTCCACCTTCTTCCTCGCCCACGGGGTTTTACGCAGGAATTTAAGGCTTGATTTTATGCTGGGATCTTCCAGAAAACAATTAATGCGGATGCGGTAACCCAACTCGGGCCAGCCATATTTGGCTACCAGTTCGTTAAGTATGGTTTCTAAAGTTATGCCATGAAGTTTGTTATTGGGTTGTTCCTGCATGGGGTTAAGGGGGGGGGGTAATAGTTATTGGTTCATAGTTCATAGCAAAACTACCATGATCTATGAACCACAGACCATGAACTAACTTCTGCTCGCGTTAACTATCGCTATCGCTTCTTTGGTAGCTTCAGTTAATTCAGCATATTTTTTGCCTTCCATAACGTCCTTGCTTATCAATTTGCTGCCCATACCTACGGCACAAACACCGGCCTTGAACCAGCCGCCAATGTTTTCTTTGGTTAGCTCAACACCGCCGGTAGGCATAAATAATAAGTTAGGAAACAACTCTTTGATGCCTGATAAAAACGACGGCCCCAATAAATTACCCGGGAACAGTTTGATCACTTTAGCGCCCAAATTCTCGGCCCTTATAATTTCCGAAGGCGTCATGCAGCCGGGTACCCAAAGCATATTGTTTTTATCGGCAACGGTTATTACTTCCTCAACCAATCCCGGGCTGATGATGTAGTCGGCGCCGGCATCAATAAACGCTTGTGCGTCTTTCGCATTTTTTATCGTACCCACGCCTAAATACATTCCGCCTAATTCTTTGTCGCAAACTTCGCGCAGTTTATAAAAATTCTTCAAAGCGGCTTCGCCGCGATTGGTATATTCAATGGTTTTAATTCCGGCGTTGTACAAAGCGTGCAAAATATTAACACTTACTTCTTCATCCTTATTAAAATATAATGGCAAAATACCCTGTTCAGGTATCAGTTTTAAAATGATGTCTTTCTTATCCATGTTTAGTGATTTTTTGATGCTGTAATTGGCGGGTAAATGTAGAAAAGAAATATGAAAAACCGGGAATTTAGCAATCCAAATAGTTGCAATTGTTACGCAAACGTTTGCACTTATTTTTCTGTAAAAATATTCGTAATTAGTTAGGTTTAATGTACTTTTGGCAACTTCTGTTGAACCATATAATTATATATAAACTTTTTTCAAACTAAAATAAATCAACAACGATGTCTAAAAAAGTCGTAACCCTTGGAGAAATAATGTTAAGGTTATCAACTCCTGATTTTAAAAGATTTGTACAAGCCGACAGCTTTGATGTTACCTACGGCGGCGGCGAAGCTAACGTTGCAGCAGCGCTTTGCAACTACGGATTAAACGGAACATTTGTATCAAAAGTACCCGCCAACCCGATAGGCCAGGCAGC
>CAISKH010000516.1 GCA_903885865.1 uncultured Mucilaginibacter sp. | reverse complement strand
GCAACACCCGGGCCCGTTATTATTAATTCACCTTCTTCGCCATAAGGCAAAATATTTAAAGCTTTATCAACCACTGCCAGGTTATAGTTAGGCAACGGCTGCCCTATTATTATCGGGTCGCCTACGTTTAAGGGGGCTATGGTAGCTGTTACGGTAGTTTCTGTGGGGCCGTAACTGTTATAAAATTGCATACCGGGTTTTGACCACTTGGCCAATACCTGCGGTGTGCAGGCTTCGCCGCCGGCGTTTACCAGGCGCAGGGACGATATGCTATCTTCCATTACGGCCAGCAAACTTGGCACCGCGTGCAGAATGGTTATTTTTTCTTTTCTCAGGATATCGCCCAGTTCATCAATGGCTTTTGAGGTGGTATTATCGGCCACCCAAATAGTGGCGCCGGCAAAATAACTTATCCAGGTTTCTTCGCACCACATATCAAACGATACCGAAAATCCCTGGTACACTTTATCGGTTTCCCTTATGTTAAAAACGGTTTGCTCGGCACGAACAAGATGGCATATCTGTTTGTGACTTATAGGTATCCCCTTTGGTTTGCCTGTACTGCCCGATGTATACAATACATACGCGCAATCATTGGGCTGGGGGCCCTTGGGCACTTTAACCACCTCATGCGGCGCCGGCATTGGTTTTACCCTTAGCCGCTGGCAGGGTGAATTTAATTTTTGTAAGCTGAATACGCCATTGGCCCCCACTTCTTCCAATATCATTTCCACCCGTTCAGCGGGAATTTCACGGTCAATAGGCACATAGGTGGCGCCGGCTTTAATTATACCTAAAATCGCCACATGCAGCTCCAAACCGCGCTGCCACCATACCCCTACTTTACTGTTTCGCGCAATTCCCTTTTTGTTCAAATAATCGGCTACCGAGTTGCTCCATCGGTCCAATTCGGCATAGGTTAAAGATTGGTCATTAAAAATAAGCGCGGTTTTATCAGCGTGTTCAGCTGCCGACCTGTAAAATAAAGCAGCCAGTGTTTCCTCCCGGATCAGGTCTGGCCGGTTGGCCCCGAGTACAATACTCAGTGAATTCATATAAAATATATAGTTACTTTAGGAGTATGGTTTATAAATATAGCTCAGGCTTAACTACACTCAATAGTAAGCATTGTTTGCATATTTTTAGATAGAATAAAAAAATATGGTTTAACGCGTTTTACATTGACACAAGATTATTACAAATGATAATTTGCTATTATTCAGCGCTTAATAAGCCCTGGAGCAGTGATGAACTGGAACAGAAAATGGCGCTTATACCCTTATCTGTCAGGAAAAAAATATTATTAAAAAGAAATCCGCTTGATGTGCAACTTTCGGTATGTGGCAACCTGCTGCTAATAGAATTGATTAAGCGGTTTGAGCTGAATTTGAATCTGGAAGATCTCCGTTATAATTCATATCAGCGGCCATATTTTGATACTGGTTTTGATTTTAATATTTCGCATTCGGGCAATATGGTGGTGTGTTGCGCTACAGACAATGGCAAAGTGGGTATTGATATAGAACTAACCGGCCCCGTTAATTTTAATTACGAGGATTATTTTACACCTACCGAACAAAAAAATATAGGCGCCAATGAAAACCCTGACAGTACCTTTTTTAAATATTGGACGCGTAAAGAGGCTGTATTAAAGGCGATTGGTACCGGGGTTCACACGTCATTATTAGCGATAGATGTTTCGGCAGATAGTTTTGTTTATGAAGGAGTAACTTATCATTTATCACCCATTGAAATTGATCGGGCTTATCAAAGCTGCATAGCCCATACGGTTGAGCAGGAAATACATGTGCAGCGAATATTATTATAGCGATGGGTTTTAAACCCATCGCTATGGAAATGTAGAAACTAAGATATTATTTACTTGAATGTAAAGCAACCCCGTTGCCTTCGCTATCTATAAAAAACGCCATATAGCCTATATCCTCTGTAATAAGCGTTTTAGGCATGGTTACTTTGCCGCCGGCGGGTTCAATTTTTGCCAGTATGCCTTCCATACCGTCGTTAGCGTTAAAGTAAATCTTTGCGCCGTCGGCACTTGGTTTGTGCATTGGCCCCTGCACCAATCCGCCCGATACTTTTCCGTTCATGTTTTCCGCAGGGAAAAAAGCCATTTTCATTCCCATCATTTCCATTTCCTGTAGTTGGGTTGAAAATATTGTTTCATAAAATTTCTTAGCTCTGGCAATATCGCTTACCGATATTTCAAACCAGTTTAAAATGTTTACTGAGCCGTCCATAGTTTTTTGTTTTTAGTGGTTTTAAGTTTTATAATCCAAACCTACAAGCATTTAAACAGATTTATGGTGTGTTTTTACGCCAACCTTAGGGGTTGATTGCGACAAATGTTTATCTTAGTTTTACCACATTATCCATCGGTTAAATTAATGTAAAAATAAGTTATGAAACACGTCAGCATTTTAGTTCCAAACAGTCCCTGTATATTAAGTAGTGTAATAGGTGCCTACAAAATATTGGCAACCGTAAACCAAACACTGGCGGCAGCAGGTAAAAAACCGGCATTTAACATACATATGGTAGGCTTAAATACGGAGACTTCTTTGTACGATGGTTTATTTTCGGTGCGCCCTGATGTATTAATGAAGGATGTGGATAAAACCGACCTCATCATTATTCCCGCGTTCAATGGCGATATACCAACAGGCGTAAAACAAAATGCCGAATATATCCCCTGGATCATACAGCAATATAAACAGGGGGCCGAGGTAGCCAGCCTATGCACCGGGGCGTTTTTATTGGCCTCAACGGGTTTGTTAAAGGGCAAAAAATGTTCTACCCACTGGATGGCCGCCGATGCTTTCAGGCAAGCCTTCCCGGATGTAAAACTGCAGGCTGACAAAATAATAACCGATGAGGTCGGGTTATACTCCAGTGGTGGTGCTTACTCGTTTCTTAACTTATTGATTTACCTGGTTGAAAAATACTGCGGCCGCGAAATGGCCGTATTCTGCGCCAAATTAATGGAAATTGAGATAGAGCGCAAAAGCCAGTCGCCGTTTGCCATTTTTTCGGGACAAAAAGAGCATGAAGACGAACCTATAAAAAAAGCGCAGCTTTTTATGGAGAACAAT
>CAISKH010000515.1 GCA_903885865.1 uncultured Mucilaginibacter sp. | reverse complement strand
TTATTGAACAACGCAAAGCCACATATCTTAAAAAGATGGAGGCGGTGCTCGCTTATTGCACTCATAAAAAATGCAGGAGCCAGTTACTCTTAGCTTATTTTGATGAACCCAATAGCGATAAATGTGGTATTTGCGACGTTTGCCTCGACGAAAAACGAAAGCGCAATACCACCGAAGTATTTGATGATATCACCAATGAGGTAGCCCAATTACTAAGTATTGCCCCTTTGGAGCTTGACGCTTTAATAACCTCCATAAAAAGCGGTATAGAAAAAGAAAGGCTGGATACCGTCCGCAGGTTGCTTGATGCCGGTAAAATAAAGTTTAACGGCGAGAAATATTACCTGTAAGAATCACTTATATTGTCTTTTATCCGCTTCTACACGTTTTTTGAGTCATCCTGCAATAATTTTTATTCCACTTTCGCCGACACATACCCCCGCTTCACCGAGAAAAACCTATGGGTGGTCGCTTTTGCCAAAAACACGACGTAACCTTTGCCATTTACTATCGTCATATGGGGGTATTTAAAATAAATTAAAAAGTTAATCACCATTAAAAATAACAAAATGAAAACAAGAATAATAACCCTTATCACTTTAGTAACTGTATTAAGTGCTACAACTTTAACCTATGCAGCCACAAAAACAAACGATGACCAGATCACTGTTGTAGCAACCGAAACCAACATTAATAAAATAGAAGCCTCGGGCAATGTTGAAGTTTATATTACCAATGGCGACAAGGACCAGGTAAAGGTTTATGACGACTATTTTGCACAAAACGCATTAGTTCAGGATAAAGATGGCGTATTACGCATATCATCATACGCTGCCGATAAATTGGTAGTTTTAGTTACTGTAGCCGATCTACGTTCAATAACCGCTACTGATAATGCATCAGTAAGATCATACGGAATATTTTCAGCTATAGAGTTGGATGTGAAGTTAGATAAAAATGCCTCTGCTCAGTTAAAATTAGATGTGTTTGCCGCTAATGTAACGGTTACCGATGGCGCCAAAGCTGATTTGAGCGGTTCTGTAAATGACTATGATTTAAATTACAGCCATTCAGCAAAAATAAACAGCACAGAGCTTGTAGCAGTTAACAGCACCAAAAACAATATTACCAAAAAAGCTCCCACTCTTGCTGACGACAGCCTTGATATGGATAACGTGGCAAGCTTATAACACACGCACACTTTTGCAAAAGTTCACTATATATTAGTTAAGCCGTCCCGATTAATCGGGACGGCTTTTTTTTATGTAACTTCATTTCTTAATTTGCAGTCTAATAAACCAAAAACTATACAAGATCATGAAAAGATATTATTTAAATATAATTACCATAGTAGCGGTTATTACTGTTACTCTGCTGCCAGCATGCAGATTTGGATGTGTACACGGTTCGGGCAACCAGGTTTCAGAAATCCGCAAGGTAGCCGGTTTTTCCAGGATCGACGTATCGGGCGCGTTTAAAATTATCTTAAAGCAGGACAGTTCGTTAACAGTAAATATAAATACGGACGATAACCTGGTGAAGTATGTTAAAACAGACGTAAGCGGCGACAAATTGCGCATATCAACCCGTGGCAAAAATATTTGCACCAATGGCCCTATTGTTATTACTATTGGTATTCATCATTTGGGGGAAATAAAATCGTCGGGTGCGGTTGATTTTGAAACGGCCGGTAAATTGGTTACCGGAGACCTGAGTTTTAAATTATCGGGCATCACCAAAATAAATATGGAGCTTGACGCTGCCAATGTAAGCACCGAAAGCAGCGGCGCTTCAGAAATTAACTTAAAGGGGCAAGCAAGTTCTCACAGCGTTGACCTGAACGGCGGCGGTAAAATTCACGCGTTCGATTTTGTGGTGGGCAATTATAACATTTCAACATCGGGTGCGAGCGACTGCGAGATCAACGTGCTGCACCAGCTTAATGTAAAAAGTAGCGGCGCGTCATCAATAAAATATAAAGGTAACCCTTCAAGCGTAAACAGCGATAAATCGGGTATTTCATCAATTACAAAAGTTAATTAAATTAGTAAAAAATAGCCGGGAATGTTTATTAAGGCTTTCTTGGTTTGAAATGAACTTAAACTTTATTACGTATTATGAAAAAGATAGCTAAACTTATCGCTTACCTGGCAATAATTGTAGTTGTGTTAATTGTTGTTTCTGTATCATACATCACGTTGGCCCTACCCAACGTAGGTAGTCCCGAAAACATTAAGGTGGAGTTAATCCCGCAAAGAATTGAACATGGTAAATACTTGGCAAACCATGTAGTACTTTGTGTTGATTGTCACTCTAAACGCGATTGGTCGAAACTGGCGGGGCCTATCGACTCAACCAGCCTCGGCGGCGGAGGTGAGGTATTTGATAAAGGTGTAGGTTTACCGGGCGAAGTGCATGTACCCAATATAACCCCGTTTAATTTAAGCGCCTGGACCGATGGGGAATTATTCAGGACCATAACTACCGGTGAAAGAAAAGATGGTACCGCTATTTTTCCTTTGATGCCCTGGCGGTACTATTCAAAACTAAGCCGGGAAGATATTTACGATATTATTGCTTATATACGCACACTTAAACCTATAAAAACCACTTATCCAAAATCAAAGCTCGACTTTCCGCTTAATATTATTGTGCATACTTTGCCTCAAAAAGCCGAACTAGGTACAAAACCAAACCCATCGGATACGCTGAAATATGGCGCATATATGGTGCAATCATGCGCGTGCAAAGAATGCCATTCGCAGGATGATAAAGGTACACTATTGCCGGGCCTTGAATTTGCGGGCGGCCGTGCGTTTAAAATGAACGGAAGTACGGTGCGGTCGGCAAATATCACGGCTGATAAAACAACCGGTATCGGCAACTGGACAAAACAAATGTTTATAGCGCGGTTTAAAGCGTTTAGCAATCCTAAAGAGGCAAGCAAGGTTAATGCAGGCGATTTTCAAACCGTTATGCCCTGGTGGAGCTACAGCGGAATGAGCGAAAATGAATTAAGCGCCATTTATGCCTATCTTAAAACTATAAAACCTATTCATAACCAGGTGGTAAAATTTTCAGGCAGCTAAGCATAAAATCAAAACTGTTTAGGGAATGACTATCTAAAAATTAATTATTTTTAAGTACCTTTGCCCCTCCAAAACCGGTACGCCCGGTTTTTATAAATGATACTTAAATACTCGTTAAAAGATGAATATTACCCAGGAAAAGATAGATAACCTGAATGCAGTTGTAAAAATTAATATTGACCCGGCCGATTACCAGGCCCGCGTAGAAAAAGCTATAAAAGATCACGCTAAAAAAGCAAAAATGCCGGGCTTCCGTCCAGGAATGGTTCCTCCTTCACATATAAAAAAGATGTATGGCAAAAGTATTTTGGTTGATGAGGTTAACAACTTATTAAGCGATACACTAAACAATTACATCACCGAACAAAAGTTGGAAGTTTTGGGCCAGCCGCTGCCGAAGGTTGATGACAAGCAGGAATATAACTGGGATTTTGCCGACAACTTTGAGTTTAACTACGAAATTGGGTTGGCCCCGGAGTTCAGCATTGATTTTTCATCAAAAGACAAACTGGTTCAATATGATATTAAGGTTGACGATAAAACATTGGCCGACCGTATAAAAAATATCCGGCGCAGCTATGGCAAAATGACAAATCCTGACGTATCGGCAGACGACGATGTATTATATGCGCAATTAACGCAGCTTTCTCCGGATGGTTCTGTTTTTGAGGATGGCATTGTAAATACAACATCAGTTCGTTTGGACCAGGTACAGGATGATAAAATTAAAAAATCATTGATCGGTTTAAAAAAGGATGATGAATTAGTTGTTGACTTACAGAAAGCTTATAATAACGATGCGCCTAAAATTGCGGCGATATTAGGGGTTGATGAAGATACATCGGCAGGTTTAAAATCGAAGTTTCGTTTAACGGTTAAAAATGTTAACCGTTTAGAAGAAAGCGATTTAAACCAGGAGTTCTTTGACAAATTATTCGGCGCAGGCACAGTAACCGACGAAGCGGGTTTCAGGGCTAAGATCACTGAAGAGATAGAGACCATGATGAATCAGGATGCGGACCGCAAACTGCAAAATGACATCTATAACTACAGCATTGAGAAGGTTCAGTTTAATTTACCCGACGAGTTTTTGAAACGCTGGTTAAAAGCAACTAACGAAAAGCTTAGTGAAGAAGAACTGGAAGGCGGCTATAAAGATTTTGCTCAAAACCTAAAATGGACGTTGATCGAGAACAAGATCATTAAAGAAAATAACATCGAGATAAAATACGAAGAAGTTTTCGCGGCAGCAAAACAGAGCCTCGACCAACAGTTCAGGATGTACAGCCCGCAACCGATAGGCGAGGAGCAGTTGTCGCAATATGCGGTACAGTACCTGCAAAACAAAGAGAATGCTAATAAAGTATTTGACGAAGTAAAAGCGCTCAAAACTTTAAACCATATTAAAAGTGTGATCACATTAGATAAAAAGGAAATATTTTACAATGACTTTAAGGAATTGGTGAAGTAAATTAGCAAGGTGCAAGGCGGTTGGCGTTTTCTAAAAACAAATTGTATTTTGCAATATGTTTTTATTTAGATTTCAAAGCCTTGAGATTTGGCAATTAGCTATTAATGTCGGCGATCAATTATGTGATATTGCCGAAATGTTAGAGTCAAAAAAGAAATTTAGATTTGCAGAGCAGCTTAATGGGGGCTGCTCTTAGTATTTCTAATAATATTGCAGAAGGTAGCGGAGCCAGTTCAAAAAAGGAGTTTTCGAGATTCTTAGATTACGCCCATCGCTCCGTTTTTGAAAACGCCAACATACTGCACCTGCTTAACTTAAGAAAATATATTTCTGACGAACAGCTGAATTATTTTTTGGAAGAATTGAATAAATTAGCCCGGAAAATAAACAGTTTTCAGAAATATCTTAATAAGGATATCAATAACTAATTAACACAATAATTAACCCAATTTGTTGCAAAGCACAATGGTAAACGCCTTGCGCCATGTTCCAACCACAAAACACACATAACCATGAATAGTATACCAGATAAAAACGAATTTAGAAAATACGCTGTTAAGCACCATAGAATTGGTGGCCACCACGTAGACAAATTTATTGGCGGAGTTGACAGGTCAATCCTACCGACCGGCATGACGCCTTATATTATTGAAGAGCGCCAGCTTAACGTGGCCCAAATGGACGTGTTTTCACGTTTAATGATGGACCGCATTATATTTTTAGGCGACGCCATTTATGAGAACATTGCCAACATTATCCAAGCGCAATTACTGTTCCTACAGTCGGCTGATGCCAAGCGCGACATCCAGATATACATTAACTCGCCGGGCGGTTCTGTTTATGCAGGGTTAGGCATTTATGATACCATGCAATTTATATCAAATGATGTGGCAACCATTTGTACCGGTATGGCGGCGTCAATGGCAGCCGTATTATTGTGTGCCGGTACCGAAGGTAAAAGGGCGGCACTGCCACATTCACGAGTAATGATCCACCAGCCATCAGGCGGTGCACAGGGCCAACAATCAGATATCGAGATATCTTATCACGAGATCACCAAATTGAAAAAAGAATTATACCAGATCATTGCTGATCATAGCGGCGCGTCATTCGAAAAAGTTAATAATGCATCAGACCGTGACTACTGGATGATTGCTGAAGAAGCCAAAGAATTTGGTATGATAGACGAGATTTTGAAGGGAAATAAAACAAAGAAGTAATTATCAGGTTAAGGTAGTTAGTCGGGAAGTCCGAAAGTCCGAAAAGTCCGAAAGTATAATCCGACTTTCGGACTTCCCGGCTTTCGGACTTTGCTATTATCATTTCAATTAAGTAAATTTGTGTAAGTTAAAACCAAAATGAATAAAAACAGTAAGGAGATAAGGTGTTCATTCTGCGGCGCAGGCAAGCAGGATTCACTGATGCTTATAGCCGGGCTTGATGCACATATTTGTGATAAGTGCGTTAACCAGGCTAATGAGATACTGGCCGAAGAATTAAAGGTACGTAAGGTAAAAACCTCGCCTTCTTCGCCCTCCATATTAAAGCCGTACGAAATAAAAACACATCTTGACCAATATGTTATCGGGCAGGATGATGCTAAAAAAATATTGGCCGTTGCTACTTATAATCACTACAAAAGATTGAACCAGCGGATTGAAAAGGATGAGGTAGAGATTGAGAAATCGAACATCATTATGGTTGGCGAAACCGGTACGGGCAAAACTCTGCTGGCTAAAACGCTTGCTAAGGTTTTGAATGTTCCGTTTTGTATTTGCGACGCTACTGTATTAACCGAAGCCGGTTATGTGGGCGAGGACGTAGAAAGTATACTAACCCGCCTGCTGCAATCAGCAGATTATGATGTTGCGCTTGCCGAAAAAGGCATTGTATATATTGACGAGGTTGACAAAATTGCCCGTAAAAGCGATAATGCTTCCATCACTCGTGATGTATCGGGCGAAGGTGTGCAGCAGGCCTTATTAAAAATACTGGAAGGCACTATGGTTAATGTACCACCCCAGGGTGGCCGTAAACACCCGGACCAGAAAATGATAACCGTTAACACCAGCAATATCCTGTTTATATGTGGCGGCGCTTTTGATGGTATCGAAAAGAAAATTGCTAACCGTTTACGCACGCAAACAGTGGGTTATAAATTGAAGGGGAACGACGGTGAGGTTGATATGAAAAATCTTTACAAATACATCACCCCGCAGGATTTGAAATCATTTGGTTTGATACCCGAATTAATAGGCCGTTTGCCTGTGCTTACTTATTTAAATCCATTGGATAGGGAAGCCCTTCATAATATATTAACCGAGCCTAAAAACTCCTTATTGAAACAATACAAGAAACTGTTTGAATATGAAGGCGTAAAGCTTGATTTTGAAGATGATGTGCTGGAGTTTATTGTTGATAAAGCGATGGAATTTAAGTTAGGAGCCCGTGGTTTGAGGTCAATATGCGAAGCTATTATGATCGATGCCATGTTTGAGTTCCCATCTAAAAAAGATGTCAGGAAATTAAACGTCACCTTAGATTACGCACACGAAAAATTTGAAAAGTCGGACATTAAAAAGTTAAAAGTGGCTTAACAACAAAAACATAGCGAATAGCTATATTTGTTTAAATATAATGCAAACCCTGGTGTAACGCCGGGGTTTGCTGTATAAAATAAAAAGATCATGAATGAACAATTAAATATAAAAAAGGATGGGGAAATAACCAAAGCAACAGAGGTGCATGGCCCCATAAAATCAGGGCTTAAAACAAAAGCAGGTATTGTGGCCAACTGGCTGCCCCGTTATACCGGTCGGCCATTGGATGAGTTTGGCGATTATATTATTCTGACCAATTTTTCAAAATACATACAGCTTTTTTCTGAATGGAACGATAACGCCCCCATAATGGGTATTGATAAGCCAATGCAAAGCGTAACAGCCAACGGTATTACCATTATCAACTTTGGCATGGGCAGTTCTGTAGCAGCTACGGTAATGGACCTTCTTACTGCTATTCATCCCAAGGCAGTAGTATTTTTGGGAAAATGCGGCGGTTTAAAACGCAAAAATAATGTGGGCGACCTGATATTACCCATAGCTGCAATAAGGGGCGAGGGCACATCAAACGATTATTTACCGCCCGAAGTGCCGGCATTGCCTTCATTTGCTTTACAGAAAGCTATTTCGACCACCATACGCGATTTTTCGCTTGATTACTGGACAGGCACATGCTATACCACCAACCGCCGTGTTTGGGAGCATGATAAGAAATTTAAAAACTACCTGAAAGAATTGCGCGCAATGGCTGTTGATATGGAAACTGCTACCATTTTTACTACGGGTTTCGCAAATAAAATACCTACAGGAGCTTTGCTGCTCGTGTCCGACCAGCCCATGATACCCGAGGGTGTAAAAACCTCCGAAAGCGATTCGAAAGTAAGTTCACAATTTGTAGAAACGCATCTTAAAATAGGTATTGAATCGTTAAAACAGTTAATTAATGGTGGCCTTACGGTTAAGCATTTGAGGTTTTAACCCCGGATTGTTATTTTTATAACTATTATAACTCTTTCAATTAAATACCATGTGGTACAATAATATATTAGAAACCATCGGCAATACGCCAATGGTTAAACTAAATAGAATTACAAAAGACATACCCGCTACGGTTTTAGCCAAAATAGAAACCACTAATCCGGGTAATTCTATAAAGGACCGCATGGCCCTTAAAATGATAGAGGATGCCGAAAAAAGCGGCAAACTTAAACCCGGCGGCACTATAATTGAAGGCACGTCAGGCAATACCGGTATGGGCCTGGCCATAGCAGCGGTAATAAAAGGCTACAAATGTATTTTTACCACTACGGATAAACAATCAAAAGAGAAATTTGACGCGCTGCGTGCTTTTGGCGCAGAGGTTATCGTATGCCCTACCAATGTTGAACCCGAAGATCCACGGTCGTATTACTCTGTTTCATCCCGTTTGGAGCGCGAAGTGCCTAATTCATGGAAACCAAACCAGTACGATAACCTGTCAAACTCGGAGGCTCATTATGAGTCGACCGGCCCCGAAATATGGGAGCAAACCGAAGGAAAAATAACGCATTTAGTAGCGGGTGTTGGAACAGGAGGCACCATTTCGGGCATTGCCCGCTACTTGAAAGAGAAAAATCCGGCTATACAAATACTGGGTATTGATACTTATGGTTCGGTATTTAAAAAATACAAGGAAACCGGCGAGTTCGATAAGAACGAGATATATCCTTATATCACCGAAGGTATAGGTGAAGACTTTTTACCTGTCAATGTTGACTTTAGCCTGATAGATCATTTTGAAAAAGTAACTGATAAAGACGCCGCTTTAATGACCCGCGATATAGCCCGCAAAGAAGGCATTTTTGCCGGGAACTCAACAGGCTCTGCCATAGCAGGCGTATTGCAGATGAAAGATAAGTTTAAAGCGGGCGATGTGGTAGTGGTTATTTTCCCCGATCACGGTACAAGATACCTGGGTAAAATGTATAACGACGACTGGCTGCGCGACCGTGGTTTCTTAAAGGATGGCAAGCTAACCGCCCGCGATATCATCAGCAAAAAAGAAACCCAGGAGATTGTTACCATTGATAGTGAACGGTCGGTTCTGGAGGCTATAAACACCATAAAATCATTAAACATATCGCAGATACCGGTCACTCAGCAGGGTATGGTGATAGGCAAAATAACCGAAACCGACATACTGGATGCCTTATTGGAGAACCCGTCGATAAAATCTCAGCCCATCAAAAACATCACTACCAACCCGTTCCCGTTTGTTGACCTCAATACGTCAATTGACCGCATATCAGGCATGATAAACAAGGATAACGCCGCAGTTTTAGTTGAGGATGAGAACGGCAGGATCGGGATCATTACGCAGTATGATATTATTAATGCGATATCGGGGTAGAGGGGAGGCTTTGAGGTAAAAGGCGAAAGGTAAAAGGTGTTGTATGGTACAATACCTTTTTTGTTATATTTAGATTATGAAATATCTACTTGCATTATTACTCATATTACCTTTGTTTTCATTTGCACAAAATGACAATATGAGAAAGGTTATAAAAGATGCTTTAGCCGATAAAACCAATAAACAGGTATGTGTTGATAAGGTTATTAGTGATAAACAAACTGCTATAGCAGTAGCAGAACCAATACTTTTTAAAATATATGGTAAAGGGCATATATTAGGTGAAAGGCCCTATAACGTCAGCCTAATTGACGGTTATTGGGTTTTAAGTGGAACATTGCCAAAAGGCTGGGATGGAGGAACTTTTTTTATTATTCTGGCGGCAAAAGATGGGCGAGTAATTAAATTAATCCACTATAAATAAATCTGCATATTTGCACATCCGCACATCCACTACCATTTCTTAAATATCACAAACACCGCTAATACAATTAATCCGAACCCAACGAGGTGGTTCCAGCCCAATTTCTCTGTTTTGAAAAACAGCGTGGTGAAAACCACAAACACGGTAAGCGTAATAGCCTCCTGTATAGTTTTTAACTGTACCAGGCTGTAAGGCCCGCCGTCGCCTTTAAACCCGGCGCGGTTTGCGGGTACCTGGAACGTATATTCAAAAAAGGCCAGTCCCCAGCTTATTAATATTACTGAGACCAGCCCTAAATTTTTACCCCACGAAAAATCTTTAAACCTTAAATGCCCGTACCAGGCAAAAGTCATAAAGGTGTTTGATATAATAAGGAAAATGATGGTTTTTAATCCGCGCATTTGGTAAGAGTTAAAGTGCAAATTTAAATGAAATCATCTTCACATCCGCATATTTGCGCATCCCTGCCTGCCGGCAGGCAGGCGCACATCAAACTACTCCAATCGTGTTTCGGCCAAATGTTTTTTGTAACGTATAAAATAGGCAGGTTTAGGATGCACCAACAAAAATATGCCGGTCCTGTTTTCAACGGCGAGGGGGTTAGTTATGCTATCAACCTTATTGCAACGCTCTACCATCGGACTAAAAAAAGCTGCCCCATCCCAATAACGCGTGGCATTAACATAAACCACATATTGCGCGCTGATAGAATCGGGCGCCCATAAGGCAAAACTGCTGTTTAAACATACCGGTTCGGGTAAATTATAGGCCTTGCCAAAATGATGCAAAGCCCCGGCTTGTCCGTAGTTATCCGCATAAATTATAGTGTGCTTCTTTTGTTCGGGGGTTAAAGTATTGTATTCATGTGCAACTTTTTGCGTTAGTTCTTCCCAGCCAAACATATCACCATAATCTTGTGTGGTTGCATGGTGTTTGTGATCTTCCCAAACCGTAATGAATTTTATAAAATGCGTGTGCTTATTGATATAATCAAAAGTAGAAAGCGTCAATCTCAAGGGTAATACAGGTAGCACCGCCGGGAACAGCAGTAAATGAGGAACAGTAAACAGCAATAATACAGCAGTTCGCAAAACATAGCTTGATTTTATCCATCGTTCAAAACCAAAGCCGCCTGCGGCAAACAGCATAGGGTAAGCGCCAAACAGGTAATAGTTTTTACCGCTCATTTCAAGCAAAAAAATAAATATAAGTACATAAGCAAATGCCAGGAACTGAAACTTGCGCAGCTTGAACGAGAAAATGAGGAAGAAAAATCCCGTAAGCCATACAAATAGTGCCAACCCGTTCGATAGTAACTGCTGGGTGATAAAATCAACGGGCTTTATGTATTCCAGTTGATCTTTTTGCAATGTTTTCATGTGGGTAATTACCGGTAAATGATGCTGAAACTGCCAGATTGCATTCGGTAAAAATATAAGCAACGCCACAGCAGCAGCCCCCAAAACATGTTTGTTCCATAAAAGCTTACGTTGTTTGGTAAATAGCAACCCCGTAAATAAGGCAATGGCAAAAAAGCCCATGGTGTATTTAGTGAGCAAACCTACACCAATAACCACCCCCAAAAAATATAAATATTTAACCGTCTTGTAATTAATATACCTTATAATGAGCCATACCGCTAAAACCCACCATAACTGATCAAAAACTACAGGCTGAAAAAGATAACCGGTTGCCGCAAATGCCGGCGAAAATATCATGGCCATGCAGGCCAGGGTGATAGCAAACATTTTACCGCCAAACTCCACAACTATTTTGCCTGTGAGCCATATGATTAATGCACTGCAAATTGTGGTGAATATGCGCGCCGCGGCTACCGAATTGCCGAAAAATACGAGGGTTAATTTGGCAATTACCGCAATAAATGGCGGTACTTCTTTATATCCCCAGGCTAAATGATCGGCAAGCGCAAGGTGTAAAAGTTCATCACGCTGGAATCCAAAGTGCGGTATAGCCAAAATATTAAGGGCCACTTTTATAAATACAAAAATCAGTATAAAGTTATTATAACTTGATTTCCGGTTCCTGTAAGGCATGCGGTTTATAGTCGGTTTTTATAAAGGTAGTAATTAGGGTTGAAAGGTAAAAGGTGAAATTTAAGGTTTAAAGGTAAAAGGCGAAAGGTAAAGGGTCTTTTCTGTTTTTTTCGATCTTCAACTCAATTTATAGTAAAGCAAAAGTGAAGGATTTTCATATTGCTGCTTAACCTTTTGCCTTTAACCTTTCGCCTTTTACCTCGAAAAACTAAATTCGCTTGATATCAGCCCCTAGTGCCTTTAACCGGGTATCAATATGCTGGTAGCCGCGTTCAATTTGCTCTATATTGTATATAGTTGATTTGCCTTGTGCCGATAAGGCGGCTATTAATAAAGATACCCCGGCACGAATATCAGGTGAGGTCATGGATATGCCGCGCAGCTTAACCTGGTTATCCAGGCCGATAACGGTGGCACGGTGCGGATCGCATAAAATAATTTGCGCACCCATATCCAAAAGCTTATCTACAAAGAACAAGCGACTCTCGAACATTTTCTGATGAATTAAAACCGAGCCTTTTGCCTGTATGGCAACAACCAGCACAATGCTTAACAGGTCGGGGGTAAAGCCGGGCCATGGGGCGTCGGCAATAGTCATGATGGAGCCGTCAATAAAGGTTTCTATTTCGTAGTGTTCCTGTGCGGGTATGTAAATATCATCCCCCCTAAGCTCTAATTGTATGCCTAACCGCCTGAATACATCGGGTATCATACCCAACTCGCTGTAATGTACGTTTTTAATGGTGATCTCGGACCCTGTCATGGCGGCAAGGCCAATGAACGAACCGATCTCTATCATATCAGGCAGCAGGCGGTGTTCTGTTCCGCCAAGTTTGGTTACACCCTCAATAGTTAACAGGTTAGAGCCTAT
>CAISKH010000514.1 GCA_903885865.1 uncultured Mucilaginibacter sp. | reverse complement strand
GTTATGGTCTCTATGCTTTGGCCGGCGCGCAAACTGGCGTATAAGGGCTTATAATCCTTGTTATCGTCGCTGGCGTTTTCGCCTACCTGTACAAACGGGCCATAGCGGCCTATACGCACCGATACCTTTTGGCCATTTTCGGGATGTAGGCCCAGGTCGCGTTCGCCGGTAGCTTTATCCGCGGTTTGAATAGTGCTTTCCACGTCAGCATGAAACGGTTTATAAAAATTGCCTATCATGGTGGTCCATTCCTCCAGCCCCTGCGCTATCTCATCAAATTGTTTCTCCACTTTAGCCGTGAAATTCAAATCGACAATGCCTTTAAAGTGCTGTACAAGGAAATCATTTACCACCGCGCCAATATCGGTTGGAAATAACTTACCCCGCTCGGCGCCTGTATTTTCTGTCCTTTCTTCTTTAGTTATGCTTTTATTTTTCAGCGTTAAAACCCTGAACTTTCTTTGTTTGCCTTCGCGTTCTTCTTTTACTACATAACCGCGGTTTTGTATGGTAGAAATAGTAGGGGCGTAGGTTGACGGGCGGCCTATACCTAATTCTTCCAGTTTCTTTACCAAACTTGCTTCGGTATATCTTGCCGGCGGGCGCGAAAAACGTTCGGTAGCCAGCATTTCTTCCAATTCGAGCCGCTGGCCCCTTGTTAAAGGCGGCAGCATAGCGTTTTCGCCATCCTGCTGGTTATCATCTTCGTCATCAACATCTTCCAGGTAAACTTTCAGGAAACCGTCGAATTTCATTACCTCGCCGTTGGCAACCAGTTCCTCTTTCCGGGTTGATATGCCGATCTTCGCGGTTGTTTTCTCAAACTCGGCTTCGCTCATTTGCGAGGCTATGGCGCGTTTCCAAATCAATTCATACAAACGTTTCTCGCCCGAATCACCCTCAATTGTATGGTGATTAAAATAAGTTGGGCGTATAGCTTCGTGTGCTTCCTGTGCCCCGGCGCTTTTGGTTTTATATTTTCTATGCTGATGATATTTATTGCCGTAAGCTGATATAATTTGCTGTGCTGCAGCGTTTAAAGCCGTTTCAGATAAATTAACAGAATCGGTACGCATATAAGTTATATGGCCCGATTCGTACAGCTTTTGCGCTATCTGCATGGTGCGCGAAACAGAGTAACCCAACTTGCGGCTGGCTTCCTGCTGCAGGGTAGAGGTAGTAAAAGGCGCAGCAGGCGAACGCTTCGCTGGTTTGGTTTCTAATGACCTGACATCAAAATCGGCGCCTATACAATCGGTTAAAAACTTTTCGGCATCTTCCTGTTTGCTATAGCGTTCGGCCAATTCGGCTTTAAAGGCCTGTCTTCCTTTTCCAAAAATGGCTACAATTTTAAAAGCAGCCTCTGATTTAAATTTGTTGATCTCGCGTTCGCGCTCAACAATTATCCTTACCGCTACCGATTGTACACGCCCTGCTGAAAGTGATGGTTTCACTTTTTTCCATAAAACGGGCGACAGTTCAAAACCAACCAATCGATCCAACACCCGGCGCGCTTGCTGCGCGTTAACCAGGTTATAATCTATTTTACGCGGATTATCGATGGCCGCCATTATAGCGGGCTTCGTTATTTCATGGAACACGATCCGTTTGGTGGTCGCGTCTTTTAAATTTAAGGTCTCGAACAAATGCCATGATATCGCTTCTCCCTCGCGGTCCTCATCCGATGCGAGCCAAACCATATCAGCCTCTTTAGCCAGTTTCTTTAATTCGCTTACGATCTGTTTTTTGTCGGCCGGAACTTCGTATTTCTGTTCAAAGTTATTGGCTATATCAATAGCATCTTCCGATTTTACCAGGTCGCGGATATGGCCATAACTTGATTTAACTGTAAAATCTTTTCCCAGGTAGCCCTCTATAGTTTTGGCTTTCGCCGGAGATTCAACTATTAGTAAATTTTTAGCCATTTAAGCGATTTGTTTTTTGCAAATAAAAGATAAAGAAAGCGAAACGCAAACTTTGTTTTCTGATTGTTGGAAAGTTGTAACGTTGAAATGTTGGAATGTTGAGGGGGCGACTTGATAAAGAGGTGGTTGCTTAAAATTGGTAAAATTTAACATTACAACTTTACAACCTTTCGACTTTAAAACAAACGGCTACATTAAAAACCCGCCGCCTAAAAGGTCATCGCCCTCATAAAATACCGCTGACTGGCCCGGAGCAATACCGGCCACCATATGTGTGAAATCAACCTTCATATGGTCTCCCATTTGGACTATAGTGCTTTCGGCGCCCGCGTCTTTATACCTTATTTTGGTAATAGCACTTAACGGTTCTATAATATTTTCGTATTTAACAAGGTTAATATTTTTAACCCAGGCTTGTTTACGCTGCAACTCATCTTCGGTGCCTAATACTACCGTATTGGTAGCCGGGTCAATGCCGGTTACAAACATGGGATGGCCCAGGGCGATGCCTAAACCCCTGCGCTGGCCTATGGTATAAAACGGATAGCCCTGGTGCTTGCCTACTATGGTGCCGTCTGTTAAAACAAAGTTGCCGCCGGCAACACGTTCTTCCAGCCCCTCAACTTTATGCCTTAAAAAGGCCCTGTAATCGTTATCGGGTACAAAGCATATTTCGTAGCTCTCACTTTTGCCTGCCAGTTCTGTTTGCCCCATATCCAATGCCATTTGCCTGATCTCGGGCTTGGAGAAGCTGCCTAACGGAAATTTTGTGCGCGCCAGGTTTTGTTGCGATACCCCCCAAAGCACGTAGGATTGATCTTTGTTTTCGTCTTTTCCTTTAGAAATAACGTATCTGCCATTATCCTGTAATCGTATATTGGCATAATGCCCGGTTGCTATAAATTCGCAATCCAGCTTATTGGCCCGTTTAAGGAGAGCCTCCCATTTAATATGGGTATTACAAAGTACGCATGGGTTAGGGGTGCGGCCGGCCAGGTATTCGTCAACAAAATTGTCTATTACAAAATCGCC
>CAISKH010000513.1 GCA_903885865.1 uncultured Mucilaginibacter sp. | reverse complement strand
TTTTTAATATGATAAAAGTGAGAAACTAATTATTCTCCTTTTTCTGCGTTTTCTTCATTGGCAGCCGGCGCTTCAGGATTTTCTTCAGCTGCGGGTGCTTCTGCTTCGGGGGTTTCTTCAACTGTAGCTTCTGCAACAGGTGTTTCAAGTTGGGCTTCAGCAACAGGAGCTTCAACTTCCGCTTCAGCAACAGGAAGTTCCTCAGCAACTGCAATATCTTCAACAGGTGCTTCGGCAATTACTACGTCTTCTACCGGCGCAACTTGCGCAACAGGTGCGGCAGCTTTAGCTTTACCGGCACCACCACGACGGCGGGTTGATTTTTTAGCAGCTTGCGCGGCATCAGTACCGTAAACGGTGTTGTAGTCTACCAGCTCAATTATGGCCATTTCGGCATTATCGCCTAAACGGTTTTCCAGTTTAATGATACGGGTATAACCGCCGGGACGGGTTGCAATTTTTTCGGCAATTTCGCGGAACAGAATAGTTACCGCGTCTTTGTCCTGCAGGTAGCTGAATACGGTACGGCGTGAATGCGTAGTATCATCTTTTCCTTTAGTTAAAATAGGCTCTACATAAACGCGTAAAGCTTTTGCTTTAGCCAAAGTTGTAGTAATACGCTTGTGTAAAATAAGCGATGCGGCCATGTTACCCATCATCGCTTTGCGGTGACTGGTGGTGCGGCCCAGGTGATTGTGTTTTTTTCCGTGTCTCATTTGTTTGTTTGAATTTTCACGTGCATACCGTTGGGCGGCTCTTTGGTCAAGCCCTCGGAATTATGCGGTCGCTTAATTGTTTGTTATTTAGATTCAAGAATTAAGAGCCAGGAATCAAGAGTCTTGCATCTTGATTCCTGACTCTTGATTCTCCTTAATTATTCTTCGTCTAACTTAAATTTCGACAGGTTCATACCAAAAGATAATCCCTTTGATTTAACCAGGTCCTGAATTTCAGTTAATGATTTTTTTCCAAAGTTTCTGAATTTCAGCATATCAGCTACGTCGTACGATACCAGGTCAGCCAGGCTGCGGATATCGGCTGCTTTTAAGCAGTTTAACGCGCGAACTGAAAGATCAAGATCAACCAGTTCAGTTTTAAGGATCTTACGCATATGTAAAATTTCCTCGTCAACTTCCTTGGTTTCTTCTTTGGCTTGTGCTTCCAGCATCATGTTTTCGTCGCTGAACAGCATAAAGTGCTGTATCAATATCTTGGCAGCTTCTTTCAAAGCATCTTCCGGATGAATTGAGCCATCGGTAGCAATATCCAATACCAATTTTTCATAGTCGGTTTTTTGCTCAACACGATAGTTTTCAATGGTATATTTTACATTCTTGATGGGGGTGTAAATAGAATCGATAGCTATTACACCAACATTCGCATCCGGGTTTTTATTTTCTTCACTTGCAACATAGCCACGGCCCTTATTGATGGTAAATTCAATTTCGAGCGTTACTGACGAATCCATATTGCAAATAACCAGGTCAGGATTTAAAACAGTAAAGTTATTGGAGAATTTGGTTATATCGCCGGCATTAAAAGTATCCTGGCCATTAATGATCACGAATACTTTTTCGCTGTCGCCTGATTCACCTGTCTTTTTAAACCTTACTTGTTTCAGGTTTAATATGATCTCGGTAACGTCTTCAACAACTCCTTTTATAGTTGAAAACTCATGCATTACGCCTGAGAAACGTACAGAAGTAATTGCATAACCTTCAAGCGATGAAAGTAATATACGACGCAGGGCATTACCAATGGTTACTCCAAAGCCTGGTTCTAACGGACGAAATTCAAACGTTCCCTCAAAATCAGTCGACTTCTGCATGATAACCTTGTCTGGTTTCTGAAATGCTAATATTGCCATTTATATCCTTTTATTAATTGTTTACGAATAGATTTGAGATGTTAGATATGAGATTTGAGACTTAGTTGCCCCGGCTTCTCAAGCCTACATCTTTTTGGTTTATTTTTAAATGCGAAATCTGCGACGCGTTGTCTCAGATCTCACATCTCAATTCTCATATCTTATTTCGAGTATAACTCGACGATCAGATTTTCCTTGATGTTTTCAGGAATCTCGTCACGGTTTGGATAGTTAAGGAACGTACCCGATAAATTATTGGGGTCCCACGCTAACCAGCTGTATTTGTTAATTCTATGGCCGGCTACCGAGTTAGTGATCGCTTCTAATGTTTTTGATTTTTCACGAACTGCAATAACGTCGCTTGCCTTTACTAAGTAAGAAGCAATGTTTACCACTTCGCCGTTAACGGTAATGTGTTTGTGACCTACCAGCTGACGGGCGCCTGAACGTGTAGGCGCAATGCCTAAACGATACACCACATTATCTAAACGGGCTTCCAGGAATTTCAATAAGTTTTCGCCGGTGATACCTTCTTTGGCCGAAGCGCGGTGAAACAGGTTTTCGAACTGACGTTCTAATACACCATAAGTGTATTTAACTTTTTGTTTCTCCATTAACTGTACCGCGTACTCTGATTGCTTTCCTCTTCTTTTAGAAGCGCCATGCATCCCCGGTGGGTAATTTTTTCTGTCTAACGCCTTGTCCGGACCGAAGATCGGTTCGCGGAACCTGCGCGCAATTTTTGATTTTGGACCTGTGTATCTTGCCATTATTTGTTGTTTTTAAAGTATCATGCAACCTTTTGCTGCTGAATCTTAGCTTTAAAAAATCTGTTAATTAAACTCTTCTTCTTTTTGAGGGACGGCATCCATTATGCGGAAGCGGGGTAATGTCCTTTATCGTAGTTACTTCAATACCTGAAGTTTGTAAAGTACGTATAGCCGACTCACGGCCTGAACCCGGGCCTTTTACAAATACTTCAACTTTACGCAAACCCAGGTCGTAAGCAGCTTTGCCGCAATCGGCAGCAGCCTGACCGGCAGCATAAGGTGTATTCTTTTTAGAACCTTTAAAACCCATTTTACCTGCAGACGACCATGATACGGCCTGCCCGCTTTTATTGGTAAGGGTTATAATGATATTGTTAAAAGTAGCATTGATATGCGCCTCGCCCACCGACTCGACAACTACAACACGCTTTTTAGTAACTTTTTTGCTTTTGGCCATTTTGTTTTAATTATTGATTTAATGAATTACTGAATTATCGAATAATTCGGACCCACTAATCTTTTTAATTTATTTATTCCTAATGATCTTTAATTACCGGTTCAACTAACCGCTAATCTCCAACCACTAATCTCTATTTAGTAGCTTTCTTTTTGTTAGCAACTGTTTTACGTTTTCCTTTACGGGTACGTGAGTTGTTTTTGGTACGCTGTCCACGCAAAGGCAATCCCTTACGATGACGTGTACCGCGATAACAACCTATATCCATTAAACGTTTAATATTTAACTGCACTTCTGAGCGCAGGGCGCCTTCTACTTTTACTTCGTCGTTTATTATACCACGAATAGCGGTTAGCTGTGCATCGCTCCAATCCTGCACTTTGGTATCATAGTCAATACCGGCTTTGTTTAAAATAGTTTGAGCTTTTGAGCGGCCTATTCCGTAGATGTAGGTTAACCCTATTTCTCCTCTTTTATTTTTCGGTAAATCAATACCTGATATTCTTGCCATATTTATATTTATTTTTAAGTAAGACCGAACGGCGGGCCACCGTTGTACGGATCATTACAATGCCTTTAATTATCCCTGACGCTGCTTAAACTTAGGATTCTTCTTGTTTATCACATAAAGTTTCCCGTGGCGGCGAATGATCTTGCAATCAACGCTGCGTTTTTTAATGGATGCTCTAACTTTCATCTCTTTTGTTATTTATACCTGTATGTTATTCTGCCCTTTGATAGATCATAAGGGCTCATTTCCAATTTTACTCTGTCGCCGGGTAAGATCTTTATATAATGCATCCGCATCTTACCTGATATATGCGCAATAATCTCATGTCCATTTTCAAGTTCAACCCTGAACATAGCATTAGATAATGCTTCCTTAATTGTACCGTCTTGTTCAATTGAGGCTTGTTTAGCCATATTTTATTGATTATTACTTAATTATCCACCCTAAAAGCGGGATGCAAAATTAATAAAATATTTTCTAATTTTTATTTTTTTCTTTCAAAACATTATCAACGTACAAAAACGTAGAAAGAATGTCTGCTTTACCCTTTTGTATTGCCACCGTATGCTCATAATGTGCAGACGGTTTGCCATCAATGGTTGATACTGTCCAGCCATCATCCCAAAACTTCACTCCGGCACGGCCGCCGTTTATCATAGGTTCAATAGCAATTACCATTCCTTCTTCCAGCTTTATGCCCGACCCCCGTTTTCCGTAATTCGGAACTTCGGGTTTTTCGTGCAGCCTTAAACCAACACCATGACCAACCAATTCCTTTACTACACCAAAGCCATGCATTTCGGCATGCTCCTGTACCGCATAACCTATATCGCCTATGCGCATACCTGCAACGGCTTTCTCTACACCCAGGTCTAAGCACTCGCGCGTTACACGCATTAACGTTTTAACCTGGTCGCTTACCTCGCCTATGGCAAAGGTAAAAGCCGAATCGCCGTAGTACTTATTCAATACCACACCGCAATCAACCGATACCAGGTCACCCTCTTTTAATATATGCTGGCCCGGGAAACCGTGCACTACCTGGTCATTTAAAGAGATGCAGAGCGAATAGGGGAACCCGCTATAGTTTAAAAAGGCAGGTACGCCGCCATTATCGCGTATATAGGTTTCGGCAAGCTTATTTAATTCGATAGTTTTTATGCCTGGCCCAATAACTTTCGCTATTTCACCAAGCGCTTTTCCAACAAGTAAAGAACTTTCTCTTATGAGTTCTATCTCTTCGACAGACTTATAATGAATTTTTGACATTGATTATTAAATTGCCGTCGGAGTTGTTCCGGTAGCAGCGGGTATGGATGAACGCCCTGTTATCCTGCCTGTTTTCATTAAGCCATCGTAATGACGCATTAACAGGTGGCTTTCTATCTGCTGTAATGTATCCAAAACAACACCCACAAGGATGATCAGTGATGTACCGCCAAAAAAACGGGCAAATAATTGACTAACGCCCAGCGTACTCACAATAGCCGGTATAATAGCAATAATAGCCAGAAAAATTGATCCCGGTAAAGTGATCTTTGAAATTACGCCGTCAATAAACTCCGCTGTTGATTTTCCCGGTTTAATGCCCGGTATAAAACCACCGTTCTTTTTCATATCGTCAGCCATCTGGTTAGGATTAACCGTTATCGCCGTATAGAAATAAGTAAACAATATAATCAAAATGGCAAACAAAATATTGTGCAGCCATGAATTATAATTTGATAACGCTATCAGGATGCTGTTTGAAGCTGCTGATGGGAAAAATGATCCCAAAGTTGCCGGTATAAACATCAGGGCCTGCGCAAATATGATAGGCATAACGCCCGCGGCATTTACCTTTAAGGGGATGTACTGGCGCACGCCGCCGTATTGGTTGTTACCTACAATACGCTTGGCATACTGTACCGCTATTTTGCGGGTACCCTGAACGATCAATATGGTAAACATTACCACACCAATCAAAGCAACCAGTTCAACAATAAACGTAATGAGGCCGCCCGTACCATTTACCCGATTTGAAAGCTCCGCTAAAAAAGCAGCCGGTAGTTGTGCTATAATACCCACCATGATGATCAGGGAGATACCATTGCCAATACCTTTATCGGTAATTTTCTCACCCAGCCACATTACAAATAAAGTGCCTGCTGTTAGCACAAACGTGTTCATTATGGTAAACATCGGGTTTGCTATCAGCATCTGGTCAGCCGTTACCTGCGAACGCAGGTAAGCCGCTGCTTGCAAAGCAGTAATAAATATGGTTAAATAACGCGTCCACTGGTTAATTTTATTACGTCCGCTTTCGCCTTCTTTCTGCATTTTAGTAAAATAAGGCACCGCTATACCTAATAATTGCATAACGATGGAAGCAGAAATATAGGGCATTACGCCTAATGCAAAAATAGAGACCCGTGAAAACGAACCTCCTGCAAACATATTTAGTAAACCCACTAATCCCTGGGCAGCTTTGTTTGATGCAACTGATGCACTAACCCCCGGCAGGCGTATATATGAACCTACACGATATATTAAAAGAAATAAGAGTGTGTTGGTTATACGCACTCTCAGGTCTTCAATTTTCCAGATATTGGATAATGTGGTGATTAATTTCTTCATTGAAATTTAAAGCTTAACTATAGTGCCACCGGCTGCTTCAATGGCTTTTTGCGCAGTAGCGGTAAATGCATGTGCTGTAACTTCTAACTTGGCTTTAAGTTCGCCGCGGCCCAGTATTTTTACCAGTCCGTTTCTTGATACCAGGCCATGCTCCTTTAACGTAGCAAAGTCAATGGCTGCCAATGAATATTTTTCAGTAAGCTCCTGTAAAACGTCCAAATTAACACCAACATACTCCACGCGGTTAGGGTTTTTAAATCCCACCTTCGGTACACGGCGTTGTAATGGCATTTGTCCGCCTTCAAAACCTATTTTTGTTTTGTTGCCCGAACGTGAACCGGCGCCTTTATGGCCACGGGTTGACGTACCGCCACGGCCCGAACCTGTACCACGGCCAATTCGCTTTCTATTCTTGGTTGAACCTTGTGCAGGTTTCAGATTACTTAAATTCATGATATTAAATATTTTCTACCGTTACCAGGTGATTAACTTTTCTAACCATACCAATGATAGCCGCAGTAGCTTCAACTTCCACGCTGTGGTTTATTTTTCTTAAGCCCAATGCTTCCACTGTTCTTTTTTGGCGCTCACTTCTATCG
>CAISKH010000512.1 GCA_903885865.1 uncultured Mucilaginibacter sp. | reverse complement strand
TAGCGGAATTTAACCGCACGCAAAACCTGCCGCAGATATTTGATGCCGGCGATGTGCTGAATGTTTTACGTGCCGATAAAATAGCCAAGGAGTTTGGCAAACAATATATTTTTAAGACCGATGGACAGGAATACCGCCGTTTGGATGCCATGAAAGCTACCGGCAGCAGTTTCATCATACCTCTCACTTTCCCGGAAGCTTTTGATGTGGAAGACCCCCTGCAGGCGCGGACTGTTACCTACGAACAGTTAAAAGACTGGGAACTGGCCCCTAACAACCCGGCATTAATGGAAAAGGCGGGTATCCGCTTCGCCATAACCTCCTACGGATTAACAAACGCCCGCGATTTCTGGACAAACCTGCGTACCGCGATGGACCATGGGTTAAGCGAAAAACAGGCTTTAAGCTCGCTCACCGTAATCCCCGCAGAGATATTGGGTGTGGCCGATAAGATAGGTACGTTGGAAAAAGGCAAAATGGCCAATTTTATTATTACCTCCGACAGCTTGTTTAAAAAAGACAATATTATATACGAGAACTGGATAGAAGGCAGGCAATACATAGTGAGCAGGGTAGACGCCGTAAGCCTGGCGGGTGTTTATAACTTAGCAGGCGACGGTTTAGGGGGTATTACATTACGGGTAACCGGCAAGCCCGGCGCTTACATGTTAAATGTGCAGCGCACCGGCGCCGATAGTGTGCGCGCCCAGGGAACATTTACGCGTACCGGCGATATGATAAATCTTTACTTCGACCTTAAAAATAAACCAGCGGGAAGTATACGCCTTAGTGGGTATATTTCATCCGTTTCGCCTATAACATTGACCGGAAACGCGGTGCTGCCTGACGGTACAGCTACCAACTGGACAGCAACCTATACCGGCCCGCCTGTTTCAACACCTGACCGTATTGCAGCCGCAAAACCAAATCTCACCGTGGGCCCTGTAATGTACCCTTTTGCCGCTTATGGCAATACAGAACTGCCGACTACAGAAAATGTATTATTTAAAAATGCAACGGTTTGGACGAATGAAAAAGATGGTATTCTGAAAAATACCGATGTGCGTATTGAGAATGGAAAGATCAAAGCCATTGGCAAAAACCTGTCTGCGGGCAATGCAAAAGTTATTGACGCAACCGGCAAGCATATTACCGCGGGTATTGTTGATGAGCACTCGCATATTGCAATTACCGGCGGGGTAAACGAGGGAACACAAGCAGTGACATCCGAGGTGCGTATTGGTGATGTACTGGATTCAGAAGATATTAACCTCTACCGGCAGTTAGCAGGCGGGGTTACTACCTCACATATTCTGCACGGCTCGGCCAATCCAATAGGCGGCCAAACCATGCTCATCAAACACCGCTGGGGTGTATTGCCCGAACAAATGAAGTTTGAAGGTGCGGATGGTTTCATAAAATTCGCGTTGGGAGAGAATGTAAAACAAAGCAACTGGAATTTAACACCGGGCCCTAATACCCGTTTCCCGCAAACCCGTATGGGGGTTGAACAGGTATATGTTGATGCCTTTAACCGTGCAAAGGAATATAAAGCTGCGCGTGCGGTAAAAGGAAACCATGTTCGCCGCGACCTGGAGTTGGATGCGCTGGTTGAAATATTGGATAATAAGCGTTTTATTACCTGTCACTCTTATGTGCAGTCGGAATTAAATATGTTGATGCATGTTGCTGATTCGATGGGTTTCCACATTAATACTTTTACCCACGTATTGGAAGGGTATAAAGTAGCTGATAAGATGAAGGCGCGTAATATAGCGGGTTCTACCTTCTCCGATTGGTGGGCTTATAAAATGGAAGTTGGCGAGGCTATTCCGTATAATGGCAAACTGATGGACGCGATGGGGGTGGTAACTGCCTTTAATTCGGATGATGAGGAAATGGCGCGCAGGCTTAACCAGGAGGCTGGCAAAGGGGTAACCTATGGCCACATGAGCGAAGAAGAAGCTTTGAAACTGGTAACGCTTAACCCGGCAAAAATGCTGCATGTTGATAATAGAGTGGGCAGTCTAAAGCCGGGTAAGGATGCAGACCTGGTAGTATGGTCGGCTAATCCCTTATCGATCTATGCGGTAGCCGAAAAAACCTATGTTGATGGCATCCCTTACTGGGATATTGAAAAGGATGCCGCCAAACAAAAAGCGTTAAAGGCTGATGAAGGCCGCATCATTCAAAAAATGATAGAAGCTAAAAATAAAGGCGAGGCTACACAAAGGCCGGCGGCGGGCGGAAGGCGCCGCCCTGCCTATGAGTGCGATACGATTGAAGACGGCGCTTATGTAGTAGCAGATAGTTATAACGGAATGCTGAACAAATAAAGGATCAACGACATGAAAAAAATATTAATAGCAGGATTGTTATTACTTAACACCGTTCTTACTTATGCCCAGGCAACTATATCGCCTGCAAAACCGCAATCGCATCCCATAATTATTACCGGCGCTGCCATACATATTGGTAACGGGCAGGTGATAAACAATGGCTATATTGCTTTTGATAAGGGAAAAATAACCGCAATAGGCGAAGGCGCTGCGCCAACTATGAGCCGGGCTGAGATCATAAATGCGACTGGCAGGCAAGTTTATCCCGGCTTTATTTGCCCGGTAACTACTTTAGGTTTAATTGAGATAGAGGAGGGGGCACGGGGGACTGAAGATAACAGCGAAACCGGAACGCTTAACCCTAACATACGTTCTATTATTGCCTATAATACGGATTCAAAAGTTATACCTACGGTACGTTCAAACGGGATATTGTTGGCGCAGCCAACGCCCGACGGCGGAATATTGTCGGGCCAATCATCCGTTGTTCAACTCGATGCCTGGAACTGGGAAGACGCGGCTTATAAAACAGATATTGCTGTTCACCTCACCTGGCCTGTTATACGAACAGGCGGCCGCAGGAGGCCACCTGCGGCAACTGGCGCGGGCCAGGAAACACCCGAAGAAACGAAACAGAAAGCGCTTGACGGGATAGATAATCTGTTTACGCAAGCAAAAGCGTACTCCGAAATACAGCCTGGGGTTATAAACCTGCGATTTGAAGCCATGAAAGGCCTGTTTACAGGCACAAAAAAACTATTCATCAATGCCGACGGCGCCCGTGAAATTATTGAAGCTGTAAACTTCGCTAAAAAATTAGGTATGCAGGCGGTGATCGTAGGGGGTAAGGAATCATACCTGGTAACCAATATTTTAAAGCAAAATGACGTGCCGGTTATCATCAGGGAAACGCAAACCCTGCCCGCGAGGGATGAAGACGATGTGTACCTGCCCTATAAAC
>CAISKH010000511.1 GCA_903885865.1 uncultured Mucilaginibacter sp. | reverse complement strand
GTGTAGTGGTGGTCATTTCTGCCACAATATTATGTTCATCCAGCTTTACTTTATAATAATTGGCTTCGCTTACTTCATTTTGATGCGCGTAAGGCGAGCGGTAGCCGCTATGCGGTTGGTCGGCCGTGCCGGGGTTTAGCTTCAGCGGACCAATGGTCGGCATAATTAAAAAATCGCCCAGGTCCGAGTGGCCCGTGCCGCTAAAATGGGTATGGCTAAAGCCTACGATGGTTTTATCGTCATACTGGTAGCCCGCGCAATATTTATATACATCAGGGTTGTACTTACCGTTCATTTCATAGCCGATGGTGTCCGTTTCGGGGCTTAGCTGCACCATGCCGAACGGAACTGTAGCACCCGGGAAAGTATGCCCCATGCGCTGCGTACCAATGATAGGTTTAACATATTGCACCAGGTTTTCGGCCGGTCTTTGCGCGTTGGCGATAAAAGCGGGGCAGATAAACATGAGCGTTAGTATTTTTTTCATGGAGGGTGGCCGGTAATGTAAATTCAAATATAATAAATAATACTGCGCTGCCCTCTTTACCGCTTGCGGAAGAGAGGGCGACCCAGCGAAGCGTCGGTCGGGTGAGTAAACGGCGCGCTGACATTGGCGCTCTTGCATGGCGGCGGTTACTCACCCGGTCATCACTTCGTTCGACCACCCTCTCCGCCTTTGGCGGAAAGAGGGAAGAAATTATTTTAAAGGATACTCTCCACCTTTGGCGGAAAGAGGGTTAGATGTATTGTTTAACTATTGCATACCAAACTTTTATTTATATTTACAAAAGTAACCAATTGCCATTATGGCATACAAAAACATAAAATGTAACAACGGTATATGTTTTGTGCTCTAACTATCAAAATAACAAAAAACTAAAAAAAATGAAAAAGCTATTTACAGCAATATTAGTAGTAGTGGCAGCAATGTCATTAAGCTCATGCAGTTATAACAGCATGGTGCAAATGGACGAGAACGTAAAAGGCAAATGGGGCGCGGTACAAGCCCAATACCAGCGCCGGTCTGATTTGATACCTAACCTGGTTGCTACCGTAAAAGGCGCCGCCAATTTCGAAAAAAGTACGTTAACAGATGTGATCAATGCCCGTGCAAAAGCAACTTCGGTACAGGTTGACCCTACCAAATTAACACCAGAATCTATTAAAGCTTTCCAGGCGGCACAGGGGCAATTAAGCACGGCTTTGGGCAAGTTAATGGTGGTTACCGAAAACTATCCGCAGCTAAAATCGAACGAAAACTTTTTGGGCCTGCAGGCGCAGATAGAAGGCACCGAGAACCGTATTACTGTGGCGCGTAAAGATTTTAACGATGCCGTTCAGGAATATAATACCAAGATACGTTCATTCCCGGCGAATATAACCGCCAAGATGTTCAGCTTTACCGAGAAAGGGTATTTCCAGGCAGAAGCAAGTGCGGCAACGGCGCCGAAAGTACAATTTTAATTTAAAGATTCGAGGTTAGAGATTGGAGATTAGGCCTGTCAGTTTTTAACCTTACATTGCCAACTTTTTATTCACTAATCTCTAACCTCCAATCTCTAATCACTAACCTATGGCAGTATTTAACGACGGCGAACAGCAACGCATACGCGAGGCGATACATGAGGCAGAGAAATGTACATCGGGCGAGTTGCGGGTTTGCATTGAGAAGACCTGCAGCGACAATGTGCTTGACCGAGCGGCCAAATATTTTTACCAGCTGGATATGCACAAAACCAAATTGCGCAATGGCGTATTGGTGTATGTAGCCGTTGTTGACCGCAAGTTTGCCATTATTGGCGACAAGGGTATCAATAAAGTAGTGCACAAAGATTTTTGGGACAGCACCAAAGAAGATATGCTGGAACACTTTAAAAACGGCAATATAGTTGAAGGCATTATTACCGGCTTAAAAATAGCCGGCGACCAACTGGAAAAATACTTCCCGCACGGAGAAGATAAAAACGAACTACCTGACGATATTGCCTTTATGGATGGCGATTAAACTTAAACCCATGTTCAAAAAAATAATAGTATTCTTTGGCCTGGTGCTTTGCCTAGGGCGGGTATTCGGGCAGGATTTTCCGCCTAAATCAACTACGCTGGTTACTGATTATACCAATACGCTTTCGGCTGATGATAAACAGCGGCTTGAAAGTAAACTAGTGGCCTTTAACGATTCTTCCTCTACACAAATAGCGGTGGTTATCCTGAAATCTATAGGCAATTATGATGTTAACGAATATGCCCAGCAGCTTGGCCGTAAATGGGGCGTGGGCCAGAAAGGTAAAAACAACGGCGTAATGATATTGGTCGCGCTTGCCGATCGTAAAATGAGCATCCAAACCGGTTATGGTGTTGAAGGGGCGCTCCCCGATATAATCACCCGGCAAATACGGGTAAACGATATTAACCCCCGTTTTAAACAAGGTGATTATTATGGCGGATTAGACGCCGGTATTGATGATATTATAAAATATACCAAAGGCGAATACAAGGCCGAAAATAAACCCGGCCGCGGAAACGGCGGTGGAGGCGGCGCAGGCATTATAGTAATAATAGTCATCTTTATTTTAATAATGGTATTCCGCAACCGTGGCGGTGGCGGCGGCCAGGTTATCGGCAGCCGCGGCGGCACCAGTCCGTTCTGGTGGCTTTTAGCAGGTTCAATGCTTGGCGGCGGCCGTGGCGGCGACTGGGGAGGTTTCTCCGGCGGCGGTGGTGGCGGCGGCGGTTTCGGTGGCTTTGGCGGCGGCGACTTTGGCGGCGGCGGTTCAGGAGGAAGTTGGTAGTTTAGTGATTTCACTGATTATTATAAGGTGATTTCACCGAATAATCCAGCCAAAAAAACAAATCAGTGCAATCACACTCAAATCAGTGTAATCATATATTAATATGAGCAATAATTTAGAATGGAAAACCCTCCATTCAGCATATATACATAAAGGCCCCTGGGCCACTTTAAGGGTTGATAAATGCGAAATGCCCGATGGCCGCATTGTTGATGAATACTTTGTTTTAGAATATCCCAACTGGGTAAACGCAGTAGCCATTACCCAAAGCAATAAGGTTTTAATGGTGCGCCAGTAC
>CAISKH010000510.1 GCA_903885865.1 uncultured Mucilaginibacter sp. | reverse complement strand
ACATGTCGCTGGCAACGGCTACAGTACGGTCATCAGTAACATAGGCGTAATAATTAACTCCTTTTTTTACCAGGCTGGCCGGTATAACCGCGGTATAGCTTTTACCTTCTAAAGCAGCAGTTATAGGTATCCATACCCTTGTTTGCCACTTGGCAGTAGGCTCGCTGTAATATATCACAACCGATGCAGCCGCTACCCCTTTAGGGATATCCGGTTTAATAGTCACCTGCTTGCTGCTGTCGGCCAGGAGTTTTTCTTTGGTGATCTTTGCCGAACCAAATGGCTGGCCCAACCCTTTTAAATAATAATCGAAATAAAGTTTCTGCATGATTGGGCCTGCAGGCTGCTGCTTATGATTAAAATTGGTATCCCAAACATGATTTTTGGTTCCATGAATAGCATCCAGCGTAGCTTTTACAGATTCGGGCCAGTAATACGTGTCGTTGGAAGTAGCTTCTATAAAATAAGGGGCCTTCATGCCAAGCGCACGACGCCCGGCATCAAAATATTTAAGCCAGGGCGTGCGTACTGAATCCGGCAGGTCGGCTATTATCTTTACCCAGAATGTTGCTTTTTCATAAAAACCGCAGCCAAAAACAGCATATGCGGCTTTTACGCGTTTACCCAACATGCCCGACAGGAACGTAGTGGCATAGCCGCCCCATGAAAAACCGGTTATACCTATATTTTTCGCGTCTACATTTTTTTGTGACGCAATAAAATTAAATGCTTCCAGGCCCGATACGCCGGCATCAAATAAGGTACTGTTTTCAAGGCCGCCCGCAATATCAAAACGGGGCACTTCCAAGGGGCCTTTTCTTAATTTCCATGGACCTGATGAGTTAGGGACAGTACCATTATTACAAATACCGGGCATATCAAAACACATAGCCACATACCCGCGCGAAGCGTACTCCTGAACCAAATGTGCCACATCCTCTGCCTTGCTGCCTCCTCCGTGTAAAATTAGCATAGCGGGGTATACACCCTGCTGCTGCGGGAAAGCCATAATAGCATAAACCACATTGATATTATTGCGTGAATTGAAAGTGAATTTGCGTGTAGTAATTGCCGATGAACCTTCCCCTGAATTTACTTCGCTGATAACCTGTTTTACTGTCGGTAGACTATGTAAATAGGGAACAAACGGGTCGGTGTCGGCTTTTGCACTTATTTGCAGGGCTAACAAAACCAACGCAAATAAAAATAATTTAACAGATCGTTTTTTGGCAGCTAGGTCCATACCGGAATAATGTTATTAATTGGTCTATTATTATGCGTGACGCAAACTTAATATAAACTTTGCTTATATATATCAGGAGACGCAAAGTATTGTGCCTCTACAATTAAAACTGTGACACAAATAATTATCATCACAGTGATGTTACTAAATAAATAGTTGCAATTGTGATTTATTGTTTTACATTTATAAAATACTTCCTAGTTACTGTTTAAGCTTTTCTGTTAACAGTTAAAATCAATTAAAATGTATCCGAATGTTAAACACTCCGTTTGCGGTGTTTTTTTATTCCTGGTCTTTTGTTCGTCCGTTATTGCTTACGGACAGACAGTAGAAACCAGTGGATTAAAAAGCAGCCTTGTAGCTATTGAAGATATAGGCAAAAAATTGCCTGTTGAGAAGCTATATGTTCAATTCGATAAACCTTATTACTCGCTGGGTGACGTAATGCATTTTAAAACGTACTTGACGAATGCTGACTTCCTCACCCTGTCGACCCATAGCGGTTTGCTATATGTTGAACTGGATGACGATCATAATAAATTCGTAAAACGGATAATGATTCCCATTGTTTCGGGCACGAGCTGGGGCGATCTGCCATTGGACGGCACTGATATCCCGGAAGGAAATTATACGCTGCGCGCCTACACCAACTGGATGCGCAATTTTGGAGATGATTATATATTTAAAAAGAGTTTCTATGTTTCGGCTGCTACTGAACGTTCATTACTGGTAAACACTGCTTTTAAATTAACCAATAATAATTTACACGCCGACCTTCAATTCACTAACCTGGATAAACAGCCTGTAAGTATCAAAATACAATTTTTGGTTACCGACGAGAATAAAACACTGTATAAAACAACTGCGTCAACTTCGGCAGATGGTATCGCGGACATAGATTTCACAGTGCCCGATAAAACGGATGTTAAACGCCTTCATATTATTGCTACCGAAGTAACCGCCGGCAACGCGGGCCGGAGTGCGGTTATCCCCGTCAGGATAAACCGTCCTGAAAATGCGGATATTAAATTTATGCCCGAAGGCGGCAACCTTATAGCCGGGTTACCAACCCATGTTGGCTTTAAAGCAGTCGGCGAAGACGGCAAGGGCGTCGATGTGAACGGCACCGTCTATAATAGCAAACAGCAGCCGGCAGCAACTTTTAGTTCCGTCCACAAAGGTATTGGCGCATTTGAATTTACTCCGGAGGCTGAAGAAAAGTATACTGTCAAAGTTGCCCTACCGGGTGGTATAAGCAAAAGTTACCCGCTGCCCGCAATTGGCGCCTCGGGAACCACTTTAAGTGTAGTTTCAAAGGGAAATGACTCATTACAGGTAACGCTTGGCGCGAGCCGAAACTTGCTCAATTCATCGTATTATCTTATCGGGCAGGCACGGGGCATAGTATGTTATGCGGCATTGGCGACCATTAAAGATAACACCGTAAAAATAACAATGGCAAAAAACCTGTTTCCCACAGGCGTGAGCCGGTTTACACTGCTAAGCGCTGATCATAAGCCCTTAAATGAGCGCATGGTATATGTTGATCATAGCGATGACCTGCATCTTACTGTAAAGACCAGCAAGACCGCCTATACAACCCGCGATAGTGTAGGTTTAAGCCTACAGGTAACTGATAAAGATGGAAAGCCGATAAAAGGAAACTTCGCTGTTTCGGTGACCGATAACGGGCAGGTAAAACCTGACAACTCGGGCGTTAACCTGGCTAACTACCTATTGTTAACATCTGACCTTAAAGGAAACGTAGAAGACCCCGGCTATTATTTTGCTAATAAAACAGCAAATCGTGCGGCGGCGTTAGATGACCTCTTGCTGACAGAGACACCATTGGGGTATAACTGGGCAGCGGTATTCAATCCTAAACCACAGTCGCTGGTTTATGCAGCAGAAACAGAATTTACCGTACGCGGCAAAGTAACTAATTTATTAAATAAACCTGTTGCTAACGTCGCTTTAACAATGTTATCAAAGAACCCGCCGCTCGTTGTTTCTACAAAAAGCGACCCTAATGGTGAGTTTGTTTTTAAGGGGCTCAAACCGATTGACAGGTCATCGTTCCTGATACAGGCAAAAAACAAAAACGGTGGTGAAAAAAATATCGGCATAGAAGTAAATGAATTCATCCCTCCGGTATTTACCACAGCAACTGAATGGCAAACCCCCTGGTATGTGAATACCGACACGGCGTTGTTAAAAAACACTATCGCACAAATAGAAAGCCGTAAGGTAAATAATGACATAGACGGCGGCCAGCGACGGCTTAAAGAAGTAACCGTAAGGGGTACAAAATTAGTAAATGGTTCAAAAAACCTGAATGGCCCCGGCGGGGCTGACCAGGTATTGAACCTGGCTGATATGGACAGAGCCGGTAAATTAACGCTTCGGCAATTACTTCAGCAAAAGGTAAAAGGATTTACAACTGGGCCAGGCCAAACCCCAATTAACAGTATTACCACACCGCGGCACGGCATCTCATCGCAGATCATGTACAAGATCCGCGACAAGATGGTACGCTTTGTTATTGACGGGATTGACGTTGATTATTATTATTATGCGCAGGATATTCCGTTTGGAATTGGTATAAACCGTAATAATGGCAAAGTACTAACAGGCTACCGGATCAGCCAGGACTATAAATCGTACATTGACAGCTTCCTTGATTATTTTACAGCAGAGGATATAAAGGGTATTGAAGTAATGTATGATGTACAATATAACGCGCCCTATGCCGAGAAGTTTATTTCGCCCGCTGAACAGATGGCAGGTTTCGATGCAGAAAGGCTTGCTTTTATAGAAATAACCACCCGTGCCGGACTGGGGCCATTTACTCAAAGGTTGCCAGGTTCGTATATATACAGGCCCCTGGCATTTACACTGCCCGAACCGTTTTACACCCCAAGGTATAATGCGCAAAGCAATTCCGCGCCTATCGGTACCGATGTGCGCTCTACTATTCAATGGGCGCCCAACATTATTACTGATGCAGACGGCAACGCCAAAATTTCTTTTTACAGTGCTGATAAACCCGGCGGCTATACACTGACCGTTGAAGGAATGAACCTGACCGGCGAACCGGGCTACGAACGGCAAAATATTAAGGTTATACCCAAATAGTTTAATGGTGTGCCAACGGCATAGTTGGCACACCTGCCCCGCATGGCGGGCTATCGGCATAATCTCCGGCTGATCGTTTCGCGCCTTTTGGGTAAATCTGCAGCAAATATCAAATTTTTTGCTACTCCACAATTAAACCTTCGCCCCCAATAGCACTCTCACAAGTGAGTTATAAAACAAATAATCAGAAATTTGATTTATAACTTTGTAACATACCCCTGATTGCTATTGACGCAAATAATTAAACAGTTATAGTCAAATAATATGTATTCGTATAATAAAAATTCCATTCCGGGGGTTCTCTTATTCCTTCTTTTTTGCTTTTCTTTTATTACCATTAAAGCGCAGGTAATTGAAAACGGCGGATTAAAAAACAGCGTTTCAGCTATACAGGATATCAGTAAACGAATGCCTGTTGAGAAGTTATACCTGCAATTTGATAAGCCTTATTATTCGCTGGGTGATGTGATACATTTTAAGGCTTACCTGATCAATGCTGATTATCTTACCCTGTCAACCCACAGCGGTTTGCTGTATGTTGAACTGGATGATAATCAAAATAAATTCGTGAAGCGAATAATGATACCAATTGTAGCGGGTATGAGTTGGGGAGACCTGGCGCTGGACGAAAACGATATACCGGAAGGGAGTTATACCATGCGCGCCTATACCAATTGGATGCGCAATTTTGGCGAGGATTATGTATTTAAAAAGAGCTTTTACATTTCGACTGCTACTGAACGGTCGATGCTGGTAAATACCGCTTTTAAAGTAACTAACAATAATTTACAGGCAACCCTTCAATTCACCAACCTGGATAAACAACCTGTAAGCGGACAAATGCAATTGCTGGTTATAGACGAAAACAAAACACTGTATAAAACAATTGAATCAACTTCGACAGACGGAAAAGTGGATATCAATTTCACCATCCCGGATAAAACAGATGTAAAACATCTGTACATAATCGCCACCGAAGTAAGCAAAGAAACATCCGGCCGAAGTGCGGTAATTCCCGTTACGGTGAATCGTCCTGAAAAAATGGAGATTAAATTTATGCCCGAGGGCGGTAATCTTATAGCCGGGCTGCCCGCGCGTATAGGTTTTAAAGCAACCGGTGAAGATGGCAGGGGCGCTGATATAGCAGGAAATATTTACAACAGCAAACAACAGCAGGCGGCAACTTTCAGATCCATACATAAAGGCGTTGGTTCATTTGAATTTACTCCCCAGGCCGGAGAAAATTATGTTGCAGTTATTGACCTGCCGAACAAAACAACCAAAAGTTACGCGTTACCGCAGGTAAAAAGTTCGGGCACAGCATTAAGAATAACTGCTAAGGGTAATGATTCGCTGGAATTAACGCTTGCGACCTCAACGACCTCTCCAACAACTTATTACCTTATCGGTCAATCGAGAGGAGTTGTATGTTATGCAGCATCGATCAACTTTAAGGGCGCGATGATTAAAAAAACATTGGCAAAGCAATTATTTCCCACAGGAATAAGCCGCTTTACCTTATTAAATGCCGAACATCAACCGGTAAATGAACGCTTGGTTTATATTAACCACCAGGATGATCTGCGCCTTCACATCAGCACTAACAAACCCGGCTATACTACCCGCGACAGTATAGGCATAAACCTGCGGGTAACTGATAAAACAGGTAACCCGGTAAAAGGGAGTTTCGCTGTTTCAGTAACCGATAACGGGCAGGTAAAAACGGATAGTTCGGGCATTAATCTGGCCAACTACTTATTGTTAACATCTGACCTGAAAGGGGACATAGAGGACCCCGGCTATTATTTCTCAAATGAAACACCCGAAACCGTAACAGCGCTTGACGACCTGTTGCTTACACAAAGCCCTGCAGGATATAGCTGGGCTGCTGTATTTGACTCTAAAACCGGGCAACCGGCTTATGCCGCCGAAACAGAATTTGCAATTCAAGGCAAGGTAACCAATTTGTTTAATAAGCCTGTTCCCAATTCCAATGTAATGATGTTATCAAAAAATCCGGCAACGGTTATGGCTGTACAAAGCGATGATAAAGGCGAATTTGTTTTTAAGGGATTAGTACCTGTTGATAAGGCTGCATTCCTGATACAAGCAAAAAATAAAAATGGCAAGACCGCCAACGTAGGCATCGAGGTAAATGAATTTAAATCACCCATATTTACCACCTCAACTGAACAGCAGGCACCCTGGTATGTGAATACCGATACATCTTTATTAAATAATACGATTGCGCAAATGGCAAATCGCAAAAATGATTTAAAGCTAAACGGCAGGCGGCTCAGAGAAGTAACCATAAAAGCCACCCGGATAGTACAACAATCGAAAAACCTGAATGGCCCGGGCGAAGCCGACCAAGTATTAGATCAGGATGATATGGATAAGGCCAACAAATTAACCTTGCGGCAAATACTTCAGCAAAAGGTTAAGGGATTTACAATAGGTCAGGCCTCGCCCTCTTTGCATCGAAATAACATACCAAACAGGGGAGGCGCTCCCCGCCGGATAACTTACAAGATAAATGATAAAGAAATACATTTTGTGTTTGACGGGTTAGACCTGGATTATTTTTATTTTCCTCAACGTGTTCCGACACCAACCGGGGTGGCCGGTAACGGCAGGCCTGCAATCGCGCCCTTAATTGACGAGGACTGGAAAATGTATGTGGACGGTTACCTTGATTATTTTACCGCCGATGAGATAAAGGGTATCGAAGTAATGTATAACTCGCAATATACAGGAAGCTACATTGATAAGTTTCTTTCTCCAACTTCCCAAATTTCAAGTTCGGCAGGCGAAAGGTACGCCTATATAGAAATAACTACCCGCTCAGGACTGGGGCCGTTTACGAAAAAAATACCGGGCACTTACGTTTACAGGCCCTTGCCTTTTACGCTGCCGGTTCCGTTTTATAGCCCAAAGTATACTGCACGAAACAACACAGCGCCTATGGGAACCGATGTGCGCTCCACCATTCAATGGTCGCCTAATATTATAACTGATGCGGCGGGCAAGGCAAAAATTTCATTTTACAGCGCCGATAAACCCGGAGATTATACGCTCACAATTGAAGGAATAGACCTCAACGGAGAACGGGGCTACCAAAAGCAAAAAATCAAAGTGGGGCCTAAATAAAAAGGCGCCCCATCTTTTTTAAAAATAACCTATTTCTTTTGCACGTTTGCCATCACCCAGAAACTATCCCGAATCCGGATATCTGCCGATGAGCTACCGATCATTAGTTTGAATTCTCCCGGTTCCACCACATGCTTCATTTCGCGGTTCCAGAGCGCCAGTTCGCTGGCATTGATGGTAAGATCAACCGCGCCGCTTTCGCCCGGTTTAAGACTGATACGTTTAAACGCTTTCAGGGAAAGCACCGGAGTTGTAACGCTCGACACCACATCGCGTATATAGGCCTGCACAACCTCTGTACCCTCAACAGCCCCGTTATTTGTTATTTTCACACTTATATTTACCGCGCCGTTAACCGGAATTTTTGGCGAGGCGATCTTCAGATCTGAATAAGCGAAGGTGGTATAACTAAGCCCATGGCCAAAGGCGTACAAGGGCGTATTCCGCTGGTCGACATAATGATGATTTGACATTGGCTTGTGGTCATAATAAAAAGGCACCTGCCCCACAGAGCGCGGAAATGTAATGGGCAGCTTGCCTGATGGATTAATATTACCTAATAATACATCGGCTATGGCCAATCCCCCCTTTTCGCCCGAATACCAGGTCTCTAAAATAGAGGGGACGTTTTGCGCTACCCAATTAATACTAAGCGGCCTGCCGTTTGATAATACTACTACAACGGGTTTTCCGGTTTGTTGTATCGCTTTTATAAGGTTAAGCTGGCGGTCATCAAGATCGAGGTCCGACCTGTCTTTTCCTTCTCCATCCACTTTCACATCCTCGCCAAGCACTACAACTGCCGCATCTGATTGCTCAACCAGTTTAACAGCTTTATCCTGCAGGTCATTGGGTGCATTGCCCGAAGAATATCCCGGCTCATATTTTATTTGAATAGCATTGCCTGCCCTTTGTTTCAAACCATCCAAAATAGAAATGCCTTTGGTTTCCTCGTTTGAATAATCGCCCAGGTAACCAGTTTCGGCAAGGGGGCCTATTACGGCTATTGTTTTTTCCTTTTTCAACGGCAGTACGCCATTGTCATTTTTTAACAGACAAATACTTTCCTGCGCCGCTTTTAAAGCCAGCTCCTGGTTGGCTGGAGTATGGAAGGATGTGGATAACGCTGCCGGATCGATATAGGGGTTGTCAAAAAGTCCCAGCATAAATTTTACGCGTAAAATATCGCCCACTGTTTTGTTTAACTGCGCCATTGACAATGATCCATTGTTAACTGCCTTTGTTACCGCCGTTACCAAACCTTTATGGCTGAAATCATAAAACTGCATATTAAGCCCTGCGTTAAATGTTTGTGCAAGCGCGTCGACTGTATCAGCGGCAACAGCATGATTTTTCAGCGACATTTTAATAGCGCCCAGATCGGACAATACAAAACCCTTAAAGCCCCATTCCTTGCGCAGCACATCGATTAGCAGCCATTTATTATCAACGCAGGGTATACCGTCAAGCTCGCTGTAAGCCGCCATTATCCCCATGGCGTGGCCTTCGCGCACTGCTTTTTCAAAAACATATAAATATTCCGATCGTGCATCACGCTCCCCGATATATACTGTACCCATATTGCTGCCCGCTTCAGGTACACCATGTACGGCAAAGTGTTTAGGTTCGGCTATTACAGCGTCGTGGCTGCTTAAGCTTTTTCCCTGCATACCTTTAACCATAGCTACGCCATTAACCGAGTTCAGGTATGGATCTTCCCCATAGGTTTCTTCTACTCTGCCCCAGCGCGGGTCGCGTGCCAGGTCAAGTACCGGTCCCAATATCATATCTATGCCATGCACTCTCGACTCCGCCGCAATAGCATGCCCCACTCTGTGCACCAGCGAGGTATCCCACGCGCCTGATAATTGAAGCGGTACCGGAAATGAAGTAGCCCCGAAACCCAAATAACCGTGCAACCCCTCTTCAATAAATAAAACAGGTATGCCCAGCCTGGTTTTTTCAAGCGCATATTTTT
>CAISKH010000509.1 GCA_903885865.1 uncultured Mucilaginibacter sp. | reverse complement strand
GCATCTATAAAATCCTGCTCCATTTCTTTGGGGTCGCGTTTAGCTTGCATGTCACGCCCGGCGTCGTCATTACCGGGGTAACCGCCAAGAGGGGTCAGTGCATCTGGCGCAAGGGTAATAAATCCGGCCAGGGCAGCCCTCCTTGCCACATCTTCAATATAAGGGTTTAATCCCCGGTTTTCATGAACTACTATGATGCCCCCCAGTTTCTTTTTGGCATCTATGGGTTCTGATAGCAATGCCTTAATATTGCCGCCGCCTTTTGGTGACGAATAAGTAATGTATCCTGATTTCAACCGTGGGTCGTCTGCCTTTATCTGAATGTTTCCTTTATAATCGGGCATCAGGAAACTCATTAATGCGGATACGGTTAACCCGCCAACCGCGTACAGAGATAGCTTTTGTACAAAGCCGCGCCGGTCGAGCCGGTTGTGGGCGTAATCATCATACAGGTCAAACACTTCCTGTTTGATGTCTTCCTTTTTTATCTGGTCCATAGTTAAAGATTTAGTGTTGTAACAATTTAGGCCTTTGGTGGGTTTTATTAATACTGTACTAAAGTAAGAAACCTGCAACAAAAAATAGCAACACTTATTTTTTGCGCATCCCTTTACAATTTATTAACTTAGGGCGTGGCAGCATTGAACAAAAACTTACAGCATCTTTTTGATATCGCCCAAAAACCGGCCAGGATAGGTATTGGCCTCATGTCGGGAACTTCGTTGGATGGGTTGGATATCGCTTTATGCAGCTTTACCGGCGCGGGACTGCAAACGCAATGTAAGTTGCTACAGTTTATAACCATCCCCTACCCCGATTTCTTTAAAAGCGACGTACGCTCCATATTTTCGCGCAGGCAGGTCGACCTGGAGAAGGTTTGTTTGCTGAACGATTTTATAGGCACCTACCATGCCGAACTGGTATTGCAGGCGCTCGAAAGCTGGCAGGTAAAGCCCGAAGCGGTTGATTTTATAGCCAGTCATGGGCAAACCATTTACCATGCGCCGAAACGCCTGCACAAGCAGCCCATGTACCCAAACGCTTCCCTGCAAATTGGGGATGGCGACCACTTAGCGGTAAAGACGGGCATTTTAACCATTAGCGACTTCCGCCAGAAGCAAATGGCGGCGGGCGGCGAGGGCGCCCCCCTGGCCTTATATGGCGATGTATTGCTGGGCAGCAAAGCCGGTGAGGACCGCATACTGGTGAACATAGGCGGCATATCTAACCTCACGTACTTACCTGCGGATGGCGATATGGACAAGGTGCTATGCTCTGATATCGGCCCGGGTAACACGCTGATAGATACCTTTTGCCGTGCCTACTTTAACCGGGCGTTTGACGAGGACTCGGCGATTGCGTTTTCGGGGACGGTTAACGAGGCCTTGCTTGCCTCGCTGTTACGTCACCCGTTTTTTAGGGAGGCCCCGCCGAAGACTACCGGCCCTGAGCTGTTTAACGAGGAGTATGTGCGGAAGGCCCAGGAACGATCAGGTACCAGCCATATCGACCCTAAGGATGTGATAACCACCCTGAGCGCATTCACCGCCAAGGCTATAGCCGACTTCACCAGGGCGCATTTGCCCAAGGGGGCCAGGATGTTTGTAAGCGGCGGCGGGGCCAAGAACCCGTTTGTTATGAGCTATCTCGAGAAGCGCCTGTACCGCACCACCATTGCCGATACCGCCGCCCTCGGCATAAACCCGGATGCTAAGGAGGCTATATTGTTTGCCCTGTTGGGTAACGAGGCCTTGGCGGGCAGTCCCTTAACTATTGGCAGCAACCCTTCGGTGTTGATGGGGAAGTTTAGCTTTGCGGGGTAGGCCCCTCCCAACGCTTCCGCCTATTGGCGGGGAGGGCTTGAATGCGTGCTGTTACACGTGAGTGGGTCTCATACGCCTTTAGTCAACGCTACCATTTTCTTGACATCACGAAAATGGTCATCCAACCCCTAATCTCTATATACTTAACTTTAAACAGTTTTATTTATCTTTGATAAAAAACAACACATAATATGCCGGTTGCACTCAATAATGTTCAATTAGAGATCCTGAAATTATTCAGGAATGACCAGCCTGAAGAAGAGCTTCAGGAGATAAGGTCATTGCTTATCGCGTACCTTGCCGATAAAGTAACCTATGAAGCCGATAAAGCTTTTCATGAAAAAGGCTATACCACCGCCATTTTCGAAAAATGGAAACAGGAACATTTCCGGAAAACAGCTTAGCAAATGACTATTGTAATAGACTGCAATATTTTTGTTATGTGCCTTACCTCCGCTTCTCCGTACCATTTTATTTACCAATCGTTAGTTAAAGGCAAAATCAATCTGGCGATTACCGCTGATATTTTATTGGAATATGAAGAGGTATTACAGCAAAAATACAGTGTTGCTGCCGCGCACTCATTTATTACATTGCTTAATGAATTGCCTAACGTAAGCTATATAAACCCGCATTATCACTGGCAGTTGATAACCGCCGATCCTGATGATAACAAATATTGCGATTGTGCCATTGCCGGACAGGCTGACTATATTGTTACCGAAGACCGGCATTTCGACGCGTTAAAAAATATCCCTTTCCCTGCTCTTACAACAATTGGTATAGACCGTTTTTTAGAAATGCTTAGATCAGGCTCCTGATTATTGCCGCACATGGCCTCCCGATGGCCATCGGGATCAGGGAAAACCATCCCGATAGCTATCGGGATAATCTTTTGCCCCTTATTTCGCACAGGCCAGCGCTTGGGCAAAATTTACTATGCCCTTTCCCGCGCTCGTAGCCACCATTGTTTTACCTGATTTCATCCGAAGCTTTTCTGCCGACGGCTTGCTAACAGAATTATTCTTCCGCTAGCGCACGCGTGTCGCGTGTGACAACATTATACAAAGTTGAATACCAAGTGCGCGTATAAGCGCACAGCCCGCCCCAGATCTTAATAGGGGAAACGCCCAAATAAACGCCAAAACCAGGTGTTCACAAGCGTTCACGGAGCGTTCACGGGCGTTCACGCTCAAAAATCGTGAACACCTGAACAGGTTATTTATCAGGCAGTTAATAAAAACAGCCGATCAATTACCTCAAAATACCTATCACTTTATTATTCCACCCGCCAAATCCGATCTTTAATCTTCAATAAACTAATCACTAACCTCTAATCACTAATCTCTAATAATCGTATCTTCGTACAAAAATTCACATCATGACAGCATATAGTTTTTTCCAGGAATTGCATTCGGGGTTCCGGTTTATCGTAATGGTATTGTTTATCTATACCCTATTAGTGGCGTTATTCGGGTGGATAGGCCGCAGCCCCTATACCAACCGCAACCGCGTAACCAATTTAATTGCCCTCGCATCGGTACATACGCAACTGGTAATAGGCGTTATATTATACTTTTTAAGTCCGCTGGTGCAGTTTAACAAGGATACCATGAAAGACCCTTCGCTGCGCTACTTTACCGTTGAGCATTGGGTAATGATGGTTATCGCGATAGTGATAATAACCATAGGCCACAGCAAATCGAAAAAGGTGGTTTTGCCCGAAATTAAACATAAAACTATAGCCATATATTATGGTATAGCCTTGTTAATTATCATCGGCGCGCTGGCAGCGGGGCATATCCCGATATTAAATTAATTTTAAAAAAAATTAATTAATTGAAAAAAAGTGGCAAAAAAGTTTGCCATTTCAATTTTCTTTATAAATTTGTCGCCACGATGATCAAAAACAACAAAAGAAATTACTGGTGGCACCAATTAAATTTGGCAGCCGGTCCATGTTTTTGATCAGAGATTACTAATCAATTGTAAACCTAATAGGAAAACCCGGCGACCCTCATCCGCCGGGTTTTTTCTTTTTACAACTATTTTTTAAACCTACATGAAGAAACATAAAATTAATACCACTTATAAAAAACTGCTTGCAGATACTACCACCCCTGTAAGCATCTATTTGCGGCTGCGCGATGTTTTTGCCAACTCGCTGCTGCTGGAAAGCTCAGACTATCATAGCCGCGAAAACAGCCTCAGCTTTGTTTGCTGCGACCCTATTGGCGGTTTAACGCTTGATGAGGGCAGGCTAACCAAGCGTTATCCGGATGGCACCGAAGAGAACTTTGAAGAGGGTGAATTTGAACTGATAAGCCATATTAATGATTTTATAACCGGCTTTGAAACTACCGATATCCCGTTAAAAATTACAGCCAACGGCCTGTTTGGTTATTTTACGCATGAGGCGGTGGAGCATTTTGAAACTATCCGCCTTAAAAAAAGCGATGATACCACCCGGAAAATACCGGTAATGCAATACCATATATACCGGTACATTATCGCTATTGATCACTTTAAAAATGAGTTGTACATATTTCATAACCAGCCCGAAGGCGAAAATGACCAATCGGGCCTCGATAAAATACACGACCTGATAAAGAACAAAAACTTTCCCGAATACAGCTTTCAAAGTTCGGCTGCCGAAAAATCTAACTTAACCGATGAGGAATTTATGGCCGTGGTTGAGAAAATGAAGGTGCATATTTACCGGGGCGATGTGTTCCAGATCGTTCCGTCGCGAGCGTTCTCCAAACAATTTACCGGCGATGAATTTAATGTGTACCGGGCCCTGCGCTCGGTTAACCCTTCGCCTTATTTGTTTTATTTTGATTATGGCGATTTCAGGATATTCGGCTCATCTCCCGAGGCGCAGATCACGATAAAGGACCGCCGGGCAACTATATTCCCCATAGCGGGCACATTTAAACGCAGCGGCGACGATGAAAAAGATGCCGTAATAGCCCACAACCTTAAAAACGACCCTAAAGAATCGTCAGAACACGTAATGCTGGTCGACCTGGCCCGAAACGACCTGAGCCGCCATTGTGATCATGTGGAAGTAAAGGCATTTAAAGAGGTGCAGTATTATTCGCACCTTATTCACCTGGTATCAATGGTTAGCGGAAAATTGCAGCCGGAGGTGCCCACTTTTAAAGTGGTTGCCGATACGTTCCCGGCGGGCACGCTGAGCGGCGCGCCAAAATACCGCGCTATGGAAATAATAGACGAAAACGAAAATATTAAGCGCAGCTTTTACAGCGGGGCCATTGGTTACCTGGGTTTCAACGGCGATTTTAACCATGCCATTATGATCCGCTCTTTTTTAAGTAAAAGCAATACGCTGCATTACCAGGCAGGGGCGGGCATTGTGGCCGGCTCGGTTGCCGAAAGTGAATTGAACGAGGTTAATAATAAAATAGCCGCTTTGCGCAAAGCGATAGAGCTGGCAGAAGAAATATAATGCCCCCTAACCCCCTGAAGGGGGAACAATAGTTAATGTTAAAACGTAAAAAAGATATGACAGATAATAAAAACATAAGCGCTTCCTCCCCCTTTAGGGGGCCGGGGGGTAAAATTTTAATTATTGATAACTATGATTCATTTACGTACAATTTGGTACACCTGGTAAATGAAATTGGCCTGCAATGTGAAGTATGGCGAAATGATCAGTTTAATATTGACGATGTAGATGCCTACGATAAGATCATCCTGTCGCCGGGGCCGGGTATACCGTCGGAAGCGGGTTTATTGCTGGATGTTATAGCAAAATACGCCCCCACAAAAAGCATATTTGGCGTGTGCCTGGGGCAACAGGCCATTGCCGAAGTTTTTGGCGGATCCTTATATAACCTGAAACAGCCCATGCATGGCATAGCCACGCCTATTACCGTTACCGACGATCAGGAACAGCTTTTTGTCGGTTTGCCGCATCATTTTAATGTGGGCAGGTACCATTCGTGGGTGGTTGATGAGAAATCGATCCCGGATGTATTAACCGTAACCGCTATTGATGAAGCGGATAATTCGGCTATGGCGTTAAGGCATAAACAATATGATGTAAGAGGCGTACAATTTCACCCCGAATCTATCCTCACCGAATATGGAAAAGAAATGATGCAGAACTGGTTAGCCCCCCGGCCCCCCGAAGGGGGAGCAATTAGCGACTTACCTAAGATATCTTATAATTAATAATATATGACTGAACAAAAATCCCCCCTCCAGGGGCTAAGCATACTTGATAAAATTGTCCTCAATAAAAAAACTGAGGTAGAGTTAGCTAAAGAGGATACCCCTATTAAGGAGCTGGAGGCTTCTGACTTGTTTAGCAGGCAAACCTACTCTTTTAAAGAGTTTTTGCTTGACCCTGCCCGTACGGGCATTATAGCCGAGTTTAAGCGCAGGTCGCCGTCAAAGGGTATTATCAATGATAAGGTGGGGGTTGAAGCAGTTACAACCGCTTACGCGGCAGCTGGGGCATCGGCATTATCGGTATTAACCGATACCGACTTTTTTATGGGCACCAAAACCGATTTATATAAGGCGCGCCGCTCTAATAACATCCCGATTTTGCGTAAAGATTTTATGATCGATGAGTACCAGGTTATCGAAGCCAAATCATTGGGCGCCGATATTATTTTACTCATCGCCGCCATACTTACCCCCGGCGAAATAGAATTACTGGCCTCACTGGCAAAAAGCCTGGGCCTGAATGTGCTGCTCGAAGTACATAACCTGGAAGAACTGCAACGAAGCATTAACCCTAACCTCGATGCTATTGGTGTAAACAACCGCAACCTGGCCGATTTTACCGTATCGGTTGAAACATCATATAAACTGGCGGAGCATATCCCGGCTGAATTTTTAAAAATATCCGAAAGCGGCATCAGCGATCCGCAAACCATAAAAGGTTTAAAGCGAGCCGGCTTTAACGGGTTTTTAATTGGCGAGAATTTTATGAAGCAGGAAGACCCGGGCTTGGCGATGAGGGAGTTTGTGGCTCAATTAAAGTAGTTGTTCAAAGACGCACGGAGAGAAAAACGACAAACTGACCAGTTTTTGTAACTTGGCACTTTGATTGATACACCCATACTGAATGAAACAAAAATTTTATGATACTGCTGTGAAGCAGGAACGGGCGGTGCTGGTTGGGGTTATTACTCCAAATGAAACGGATGAGCGCACCAAAGAATATTTAGAAGAATTACAATTTTTAGTTGATACCGCAGGCGCGGAAACGGTTAAGGTATTTACCCAAAAACTGCAAAAGCCTGATAGGGCCACCTTTGTAGGCTCGGGCAGGCTGGAGGATATTAAAGCCTTTGTAACGGAAGAAGAAATAGACATCGTAGTTTTTGATGATGAGCTAACCCCCTCGCAGCTGCGCAATATTGAGAATGAACTGCAGGTTAAAATACTCGACCGCAATAACCTGATACTGGATATTTTCGCGGGGCGCGCGCAAACGGCGCAGGCAAAAGCGCAGGTTGAACTGGCGCAACTGCAATATTTACTGCCCCGCCTTACCCGCTTATGGACCCACTTAGAGCGCCAAAAAGGCGGTATTGGTATGCGTGGCCCGGGTGAAAGCCAGATTGAGACTGACCGCCGGCTGATATTGAACAAAATAGCCCTGCTCAAAGAGAAGCTTAAACATATTGACCGGCAAAACGAAACACAGCGCAAAAACCGTAACCAGATGGTGCGTGCCGCGCTGGTGGGTTATACCAACGTGGGTAAATCAACCATTATGAACCTCATATCCAAATCGGAGGTGTTTGCTGAGAATAAATTGTTTGCCACGCTGGATACCACGGTTAGGAAAGTGGTGATCGAGAATGTGCCTTTCCTGTTATCAGATACGGTTGGGTTTATCCGCAAGCTGCCCCATCATTTGGTGGAGTGTTTTAAATCGACGCTGGATGAAGTGCGCGAGGCGGATATATTAATTCACGTAGTGGATATATCGCACCCCTATTTTGAGGACCAGATACGCGCCGTAAACGATACCCTGAAAGACATTGGCGCCATAGACAAACAAACCATTACCGTGTTTAATAAAATGGATGCCTACCAACCTATTCAGCTTCCCGACGGCGAACAGGCCGAACCGCTAACCCTCGATGATTTTAAACATAGCTGGATGGCGAAGAATAATAGTCCGGCAATATTTATATCGGCAACTAAGAAGGAGAATATTGATGAGTTTAGGCAGCTATTGTATGAGTATGTGAAAGGAATACATACGGAGAGGTATCCGCATGATCATTTGTTGTATTAACCCCCCTAACCCCCTAAAGGGGGAGTTGAATAGCAAATCCGTATATCTCATAAACCGCTATCGTTCCCCCTTCAGGGGGTTAGGGGGTTAAGGAATATGTTTTCTCTTATCTCCGGTATTACCCCCTTCTCCAAAGCCGTATCAAACAGTAATTTAAT
>CAISKH010000508.1 GCA_903885865.1 uncultured Mucilaginibacter sp. | reverse complement strand
GGTGGCGGTTAACCCCAGGGTAACCACCCCCGGTACATAAGTACCTCTCACAGAAAAATTTGAAGTGCCCAGCGCGGCCATCTTAAAACCACGGGTAAGGCCCGTACCAGGGTCATAATAACTGAGCGGGCTGGTAATATACGCGTTGTTGGCAAAGGTAATGTCGTACTCGGGCGATACGCCCAATACGTCGAAGTAATGGGCTACCTGCACGTTGCCTTTTGCATCAACCCCTTTGTAATATAAAAAGAAAGGCAGGCGTTTAATAACAACGTTACCGTCAGGTTCGCCAATGGTTACAGGTGCGTAAGCCAGGTTGCCATATACCTTTGTTAGCGTGCTGGCATCATCGCCATATTGAACAACTGATGTTTGGCTGGTAATGGTAATGCCATTAACCACGGTCGAGTCGCCCGTAAAGCTAAAGCCAGTAGCGCTTATCATAGACGCCGGTATAATTCCGTTCGCGTCAATCACCATTCCGCCCGATCCGGTATCAAATATCAGATCATAATTAACCGTTTGGGTGCCAATTTTTGAAACATCCATAAACAGCAGTTTGTAAATGCCGGAATCGACCTCTATTAAGCCGAGTTTTACAGGTGTTGCAGTAGTTACAGTTGCTAAATTGTTAGTAGTAGATGTGCCATTATTATTCATCGGATCTTTCTTACACGATGCTATGATAAAAATTAAAAACAAGACCGTAAGGACCGGCAAATTTTTAGTAAAAAGTTTTTTTAACATACTAGTAAGTATTGATACACATGGATTTATATAAACCCGATTTTTTTTAATTTATTACTTTTAATTGGTGTTTTTTCTAAAAAAATAACACAATCACATTGTTTATTTCAATTAGCTTTCAAATATATAATTCTTGTCAGGTATTTTAATAAAGTATCGGTCAACAGGGTTGATGTATCGATATATGTATATATTTGTAACCCCAATCGGGATGTAGCGTAGCCAGGTATCGCGCCAGCATGGGGTGCTGGAGGCCGGAAGTTCGAATCTTCTCATCCCGACAGAAAAAAGGAACAAACAGGAGCATATTTAATCGGTTATTTAACCAATTAGGTATGCTCTTTTCGATTTAGTAAACCGGATTTAGTAAAAGATTCCGTTATTTCTGAATTGCCACAGGGTTACAATTCCACGCAATCCGTATTAATGATTAAACGGGAGCAATGAAACCATTAGGATGGCTTATTCTATTCATGACAATAGCGCTTATTGTTACCTGGTTTTGCGCCATGGGTTATTCAATAGGAACAGTGAAACCATTAGGATGGCTTATTCTATTCATAATAATTGCACTTATGGTTAGCCGGTTTAGCGCACTGGGTTATTCAAGAGGTAAGCGGCCTGTTGATGGGTTAACAAAGCTATCTATCTCATTACTTTCTGTTTTTATCGGCATACTTTCAGGTTTTGTACTGGTTATTCCATGTTTCTTATTATACTGCTTAATATCACCAAACAAACCCCATAACGGACATTATGGAATGCCAATGGGGCAATACTTAATAGGGATTGGGTTGTCCATCATACTCGGCTTTTCAATAGCTATCCTATCCTACTTTAGGATTCTCAAGTGGAGGATTGGTAAACTAATATAACACCTACTTTTACCAGGCAACATATTAAGGTTTGGTTGTTGCCGTGGACTAGTATGACGCAGAGATAGCCATTGCGTTATTCTGGCCATGGATTCATGAACCGGGAAGATTTAACTATTCTTCATAAATTACTCCTGATGACGAGGTTTCATTTAATTCGAGTCTTTTCAATAACGGAAGCCGCGGCTTAATTTTATTCCAAAGCCATATAACCAAGAGCTCGGCGGTAGGATTTTCCAGTCCTGCTATATTGTTTAAAAATTGATGGTCAATCATTTCAATCACGGGCATAATAGCTTTTTTCATGTCTGCATAGTCCATAACCCATCCTGGCTCTTTTTGCAGATCACCCTCTACGAAAACAGTAAATTTATAAGTATGGCCGTGCACGTTATTACACTTATGCCTTGCGGGTACATTGGGTAAAAAATGTGCCGAATCAAATGTAAATTGCTTGTAGATAAGCATAGCCAAAAATGTAAAAAACACAAACTCATAAAAATGATGAGAGTCATAATATTGGCTGATAAGCATCATTAAAGGATTTATCCTAATACCCGAACCCTGCCATTTCACTAAACATTGTTTATGCACGCCAGTATTGGGCAAGAGATTTTGCCGAAAGAGATAGCTGATTTTATTAAAGCGAATAAAGTGGCCACCATTTGTTGTATAGATGAACGTGCCAATCCGTATTGTTTTAACTGCTTTTACGCCTTTCATGAAAAGGCCCACTTGTTACTTTTTAAATCTTCGGTCGATTCTCACCATTCAAAGCTGCTTTCACAAAACCCTAACGTAGCGGGGACAATCCTGCCTAATAAAGTGGAATTATTATCTTTACAGGGAATTCAATTTTCAGGCAGAATTTTGAAAGATCCATTTCCCGAACAAATCCGGCCCGAGATAATTTATCATAAAGTATTTCCTGTAGCTCTTGCACGACCAGGACACCTGTGGACGATACAATTAGAAAAGATAAAAATGACAGATAATACCCGGATTTTCGGAAAGAAAATCGCATGGCAGAAAAGTTCCTGAATATTAATT
>CAISKH010000507.1 GCA_903885865.1 uncultured Mucilaginibacter sp. | reverse complement strand
GTATTGAAGAACTATATGATATAAACAATGAAATAGAAACTTATAAAAGTGTTGAAGAGTTTTTGTATAAGGTTAAAGAATTGGAAACAAATGCTACTAAACGCAAAAGTATAAAGTTAAAAGGGCAGCAACGAGCGTTAAAAAACCACTCCGTAGCAAATTCAATTAACAAATTAATTAATAAGATTTACTTATAGTGCCAGAAATTACACCTAAAAATGCCCCCGTTTTTAATACAGTAAAAATACTGGCAATTGAAAACTTACGTGGAATGGCTGCACTAATGGTATGTATTTTTCATATGACCGGAAACTCCGGTTTCTTGCCGGGTAGCCCTATAAAACAAATTTCAATTTACGGATACTTAGGTGTTCAGATTTTTTTTGTTATAAGCGGGTTTGTAATTCCCTGGTCTTTGTATAATAGTCACTACAAAATAAAAAGCTTCTTTCGCTATTTATTAAGAAGGGTTTTAAGAATAGAGCCTCCTTACCTGGCTTCAATTTTTTTATTGATCGGGTTAAATTGGATATCATCAAAAACTGGTTTGTATAAGGGTTTGCCATTTCATTTTAATTTACCTCAACTTTTAACACATTTTATTTATCTGCCAGAGTTTTTTGGCTTTTTATGGTTACAACCAATATATCATACCCTATTAGTAGAGTTTCAATTTTATATTTTAGTAGGCCTGATCTTTCCTTTACTGATCAGTTCGAAAAAAACCATACTACTAGGTTTACTAATAGTTCTTGTTGGTTGCAGGTTCCTTATAAACTGGGGTGTTTTTTTGAATATTGGCCTTTTTCTTATTGGAATGATATTTTTCCTCTATAAAATAGGCCATCTAAAAAATAATGAAATGCGGTGGCTCGAAATATTTGTACTAATTTTTATTTTAATAACTGACAATGATATCAGCGTTGCAATAACGGGACTCCTTTCACTAATTGGGATGGTATACTGGATAAATACTACGAGAATAACTACATTTTTAGGAAAAATATCCTATTCATTATATCTTATTCATATTCCTATTGGAGGCCGCGTTATAAACTTAAGTATGCATTATGCGCATACCGCTTATTCACCCTATATGATTTTAATTATCGCTGTTTTAACCAGCATCATTTTCGCGTGGCTATTTTACAGGGTAATTGAGTTGCCGGCACTCAGGCTTTCAAAATATATAAAATATTAAATGATACCTTTTAATAAAATACATCTTACAGGAGAAGAAATAACCTATATGTCCAAAGCCATGCAAAGTGGCAAAATTGCAGGAGACGGTTATTACACAAAAGCTTGTGAGGCTATTTTTGAAAAAAAATATGGTTTTAAAAAAACATTATTAACATCTTCTTGCACACATGCATTAGAGCTGGCCGCGCTATTAATAAATATACAAAACGGCGATGAGGTAATAATGCCATCTTATAGTTTCGTTTCAATGGCAAATGCCTTCATTTTAAGGGGGGCGAAAATTGTTTTTGCTGATAGCGGGCCATCTGATCCAAATATAGATTTAAAAAAAGTTGAAGAGCTTATTACACCAGCCACAAAAGCGATAGTTGCAATGCATTATGGTGGTATATCATGTAATATTACAGCACTAAAAAAGTTAGCCGATAAAAATAAAATATATTTAATTGAAGATGCCGCTCAGGCTATCGATAGTTTTTATGGGAATTTACCATTGGGCAGTTTTGGGCAGTTCGCCACGTTCTCTTTTCATGAAACAAAAAACATAACCTGCGGCGAGGGTGGTTTATTGGTGATAAATGATAAAAAATTTGCCAAACGCGCTGAAATTATCAGAGAAAAAGGAACCAACAGATCATCCTTTATCAGAAATGAAATTACTAAATACAGTTGGGTCGACGTGGGATCTTCGTTTTTAGCATCTGATATTTCGGCAGCATTTTTATACGCCCAGTTAAATAAATTAAACAATATTCAACAACAAAGGCGGAAAATATGGAACCGCTATTATAAAGGCTTAGAGCATTTGGCTGAAAAGAAGTTAATTAAATTACCCGTCATACCAACCAACGCGGTTCATAACGGCCATAATTTTTACATTATTTGCAAATCCCGCAAAATTCGCACAGCCTATATTGATTTTATGCGCTTATATGAGGTACAAACACAGTTTCATTACATGAGCTTACATAATAGTACCTTTTACAAAAAAAAACATGGTAAAAGAGCGTTACCAATGGCCAAACTTTATCAGAATTGCCTTGTACGCCTCCCGCTTTTTTTTGATTTGGAAGAAAACGATATTGATAAAATAATAACTTTAACCTGCCGGTTTTTTTTAAATGTGGATCATACTTCTTAATATTTCCAATAGCCCAAACCGATGAGAATCCTTTTATTGATGGATCCATTTATCCCTGTCCCTCCTGAAAACTATGGCGGAATAGAACGCATCGTGTTTGATATGGCTACCGAATATGCAAAAATGGGGCATACTATAACCGTTGTGGCCGGTCCGAATTCAAAGCCGGCCGGCCGTTTGATCGTCTATGGCAAAAACGGGCCCTTAAACCCTAAAATAAATTTTAAACACTTGCTTGAGGTGTACAGGATATTAAATAAAGAGATTAAAGATCACGACGTTATACATAACTTTGGCCGGTTAGCCTTCTTAACACCCTTTTTATGGAATAAAACTCCTAAAATACAGTCATACTTACGCGAAGTGAGCCGGTTCAATATTATAAAAACCGATTTTTTGAGGCCGGTAAATTTAACCTATACTGCCGTTTCAAAAGCTATTAAAAATACCGGCGAAACTGCTAAAAGCAAATGGGAAGTTGTATACAATTGCGCTCCCCTTGATCAATTTATTTATAAACCCGATACAAGCCCCGATAGCTATCTAACATTTATTGGACGATTTGAACGATGTAAAGGTTTACACAATGCCATTGAAGTAGCAAAACTAACCAACAAACAATTAATAATAGCCGGCTTCATTTCGCATATATCAGAAGAAAAGCGCTATTACGAAAAGGAAATTAAACCACATATTGACGGTAAACAAATTAAATGGATAGGTGAGGTTAATAACGCGCAAAGAAATGAATTACTACGCAACGCAAGCGCCTTATTAACACCCGTTGAATGGATGGAACCATTCCCTGTTATTATACCCGAAGCTTATGCTTGTGGCACCCCTGTGCTTGGTTTTAATTTAGGCGGAATACCAGAAGGCATTGAGCATGGCATAACTGGTTTTATTAGCTCAAATGTAACTGAAATGGCTGCACATGTGCATAAAATTGACCAGTTAAGCAGGGCAGCGTGCAGGGCTAAAGCCGAAAATGAATATAGTTCGCTCAAAATAGCCGAAAATTATCTTAAAATATACAATACTTACAAATCATATTTTCATAACCCCCTTAAAATGAGAATTTTACTAATTATGGATCCGGGGATACCGGTCCCCCCGCTGCTATATGGCGGCCACGAAAGATTGGTTTATCCTTTTGCAGAAGAATATCATCGTTTAGGGCATGAGGTTACTTTGCTGGCCGGCCCTGATTCGCATTGCAGCGGTACAACTGTAACTTTTGGCATTAACGACTTAAACCGATCATGGCTGCAAAAGACTAAGGAGATTTTATTTGCCTGGAAATATTTAAGGCGGAACCGGAATAATTTTGACATGATCCATAATTTCGGCCGGTTAATTTATTTACTCCCGGTTTTAAATTCGGATTCAAAAAAAATAATGACCTATGGCCGAAAGGTTACACAATCCGGTATCAGAGCAGTTAACAGGCTGCCTCATAGAAATTTAATATTTACCGCTTGCAGCAATTATTGTGTTGGTACCGGGAATGTTGCGGGCACCTGGAAAACGGTTTATAACGCCATTGACTTTTCGTTATATCAATTAAATGAAACAGTGAGCGCTAATGCCCCTTTAATGTTCCTTGGGCGTCTTGATAAGGTAAAAGGTGTGCATACTGCTATTAAAGTAGCCAAAGCCACCAACAACCAATTGCTGATAGGCGGTAACATACCTAACACCCCGTATAATTACAGCTATTATAAAAATGAAATTGAACCGCTGATTGATGGCGATCAAATAAAATATTTAGGTGCTTTAAGTGATGTCGAAAAGAATATCTATTTAGGGCAGGCAAAAGCATTATTATTTCCCATTGAATGGGATGAACCATTTGGCATGGTAATGGTTGAAGCAATGGCCTGCGGTACGCCTGTAATTGCATTTAACAGAGGGTCTGTACCAGAAGTAGTTGACGAAAATATTACCGGCTTAATAGTAAAAACAACAGACCAAATGATTAGCGCACTAAACAGTTTAACACAAATAGATCGCAAAAATTGCCGCGAGCGCGCATTTAGCCGATTTGATATACATATATTGGCTAATAATTATTTGAGTTTACATCAATGAATATAAAGTTGTTAGTTGGTCAATTTATAAATTATATTATTGACAACTCCATCAAACTAAACTATAAGTTAGTGCCTTTTGTACCCGGTGGCCGGGTACTTCCGCTTGATTTAAAAAGAGCCGGTGCCATACCAAAGATCATTTTTGATGTGGGTGCTAATATCGGCCAAACTTCGAACTATTTTATCAGTCATTTTCCCTCGTCTTCTATATACGCTTTTGAACCTGTTGCTGATACTTACGAGCAATTAGTTAACAATTCTGCTCATTCAAATAATATTTCCTGCTTTAATCAAGCCTTGGGTTCGGTTACGCAGAAATCTACAATATATGTAAATTCAAGCAGTGGTAGTTCATCAATAAAAGGGAAATTGAATGATCGATTTTTGCATACAGAAACAATTGATATTGATACCGGGTATAATTTCTGTACTAAGAATAATATAGAGGAAATAGATTTGTTAAAAATAGATACCGAAGGGTTTGAAATAGAAGTGTTAAAAGGTTTTGAGCCATTGCTTAAAGATCACGTTAAAATGATTTATGCCGAAATTGGGTTTATAACTGATGATAAATATAAAACATACATCAACGACTTATTGAGCTATACTTCGAACTATGGATTTATTGTTTCAGGGTTTTACGAACCGTTTAGAGGGGGTTTTGGTAGTCTTAGAATTGGTTTTTGTAATATTTTATCAATAAATACTTTTTTAGTTGACAAATAAAGTCCTGTTTGTCACCTCCGGCCAACCATCATTAAATCCCAGGCTTGTAAAGGAGGCTGATGCGCTTGCAGATGCAGATTACCAGGTAACTGTATTATATTCTTATTGGAACGCCTGGGGAGACGTCTTTACCAGGCAGTTGCTTCTACCAAAAAAATGGAATGCAATTTGTGTTGGTGGCCACCCAACAGAAACACCATTAGTTTATTTTTTAAGCAGGTTAATACACAAGTTGGCAAAATGGATTTTTATTGGTTTACGCTTAAATTTTTTGGCCGAACCCGCGGCGGCTCGAAGCACCTGGTTTTTAATAAAAGAAGCTAAAAAACACCCCGCCGATTTATATATAGGCCATAATTTGGGAGCGTTACCGGCAATTGTCAAGGCTGCTAAAAAGCATGCTGCCAAATGTGGTTTTGATGCCGAAGATTTTCACCGAAATGAAGTTAGCGACGATATTAATTCATTTAACTTTAAAATTACCAAGTATTTAGAAGATAAATATCTAACCGGGGTTAATTATATTACGGCTTCGAGCCCGCTAATAGCTGAAGCCTATCAGCAACTTTATCCTGGTAAAAACCCTGTAACCATACTTAATGTATTTCCTAAAAATAAATCATTAAAACAACGAAATATTAATAACAGTGGCCCGGTAAAAATATTTTGGTTTTCGCAAACATTAGGTACTAACCGCGGTATTGAAGATGTTGCCGCGGCCTTAACGTTTTTGAATTCGGAAAACTTTGAATTGCATTTATTGGGACATATCGAAAATGCGGCGAAGCAAGAGTTTATTGATAATGTGCTCCCCGGGATTGAGAATGTTTATTTTCACGACCCGATATTACCTGATGAGATAATTGATTTCGCGGCCGGGTTTGATATAGGCCTCGCCTCTGAACAAACCATTCCACTTAATCGTGATATTTGTTTAACAAATAAATTATTTACTTATTTACAGGCGGGGCTTGCCATTTTAGCAAGCGATACAACCGCACAAAAAAAGTTTATAGCAGAAAATCCGGATGTTGGCGAAATATATTACACTACTAATCCGCAATCATTGATTGCTGTTTTATCCAATTATCATTTGAACAGAGAATCTCTTCTTAACGCCTGCAAGGCATCATTAAGAACCGGTCTCGAAAAACTAAACTGGGAAAACGAAAGTCAAAAATTTTTACTGGTTATTAAGGAAACGCTCAAAAAAAATTGAACAAAAAGGTTCTTATTATTTCTCCATACTTTCCACCTTCAAATGCTGCCGATATGCAGCGCATCAGAACGAGTTTGCCTTATTTTAAGCAATTTGGATGGGATGCCGAAGTTGTTACAGTGGACCAAGCTTATTCAGATATGCAGAAGGATTACCTTCTTTTGCAAACCATTCCGGCTGATATAAAGATATATACTGTAAATGCCCTAAATAAAAAATGGACCTCAAAAATAGGCTTTGGCAATCTTGCATTCCGCTCTTATTGGTTCTATCGCAAAAAAGTGAATGAATTGCTTAAGCAGAAGAAATTTGACCTGATCTATTTTTCAACCACTCAATTCACAATTTGTGTGTTAGGGGCGTATTGGAAAAAGCGCTTTAAAATACCTTATGTAATAGATATGCAAGATCCCTGGCATACCGATTATTACCAGGACAAACCTAAACATCAGCAACCTTCAAAATACTGGTTTTCGTACCGGCTAAATAAATTTCTTGAACCTATAGCCATAAAAAATACTGACGGATTGATAAGCGTTTCTGAAAACTATATTATCGATTTGAAAAACAGGTATCCCGAAATAAAAAATGTCCCTTCGGCTACTATATCTTTTGGAAGTTTTGAACCCGATATGGAGATCGCTGAAAAAAACAAGGGTGCCTTTCCTAACCTGCTTGAGCTGGGCTTTAAAAATGTAGTCTACATTGGGCGTGGTGGTTTCGATATGCATAAAGCAATAACGCCAGTTTTTAAAGCATTTAAACAAGGTCTCAATGAACAACCCGTATTATATGGCCAGCTTAAATTCTATTTTATTGGTACCAGCTATGCGCCGCATGGTAAGGGTGACCTAACCATATTGCCGCTTGCAAGGCAATTTGGTATAGAAAACCATGTAATTGAAATGTCCGACCGCATAGGCTATTTTCATACATTGGCGACACTGCAACAAGCCCATGCATTATTTATCCCGGGATCTGATGATCCAATGTATACTGCCTCAAAAATATACCCTTACCTCCTAACCAACAAGCCATTGCTGGCCATATTTAACTCAGATAGCCCGGCCAATGGGGTTTTACAAGAATATGGAGTACAATTTATTTATAATTATAATACCGATGCCGATATAATTGAAAGTATAAACAACTTTTTAATAAATGTTTTAAATGAAACATTCGGAACCCAAGAATATGATGAGGGCGCCTTAAAAAAATACTCGGCAAAAAATTTAACCAGTAAACAATGTGAGCTATTTACAAAAGCCCTAAGTGGAAAAGTTTAAACGTACATTTGGGTTTATACTTAGCCACCCGTTAGGGAAAAAACATATACTGAAAAGTATTTACCGCTTTTTGCACTGGCAGTTGCAAACTACCTTATCGCCAGGTAAATATATCGTAAAAACATTTATTGCGCCGGTTAAATTTTACGCGCGAAAGGGACTAACAGGCATTACAGGTAACATATACACCGGTTTGCACGAGTTTAACGATATGGGGTTTCTGCTTCATTTTTTAAGGAACGATGATGTATTTTTTGATATAGGCGCCAATGTTGGTTCGTACACATTGTTGGCCTCGGGTGTATGCCAAGCCGAAAGCGTCGCCATTGAGCCAATACCATCAACTTTTGAAATACTTAAAAATAATATCGAACTAAATCAACTCACTACCAGGGTTAGCCTCATAAATGCGGGCGCGAGCGACACAAATAAACTGCTCATTTTTTCTAAAGATCAGGATACCACTAACCATGTTATAATAGCAGGCGAAACAGCTAATAATTCAATTGAAGTGCCTGTAGTAATAATTGATGAACTTGCTGATAACAAAATGCCTATATTAATAAAAATAGATGTTGAGGGATTTGAAAGCCATGTTCTGAACGGGATGAAAGTTTTACTTAAAAATAAGTTATTAAAGGCCCTCATAATTGAAATAAGCAATAGTACCGAATATGGCTTCACCTATAATTTTGCGCACGAGCTACTGGTAGCCAATAACTTTATGCCTTGTTACTATAACCCCTTTACCCGTAAATTAACTGAACATACTAAAGGAAAAAACAATAACATTATTTATTGCCGCGATATTGATTTTATAAAAAAAAGAATTAAAACCGCTCAGGCTATACGTATTATGGGAGAATTGATATAATGCGCCTTGCAATAATTACAACCCACCCTATTCAATATTACGCCCCTGTATTTAAACTATTGGCCAAAGAGATCGATGTTATGGTTTTTTATACCTGGGGCGAAGCATCAATTTTAAAACACGACCCCGGTTTCGGCAAAACTATTAAATGGGATATTGACTTGTTGGACGGCTATAATTATACGTGGGTAAACAACACATCGATCAAGCCTGGTTCACATCATTTTAATGGCATAGTTAACCCCGATCTTATTGATCAGTTGACGTCATGGCAGCCTGATGCCATACTGGTATATGGCTGGGCGTATAAAAGCCATTTAAGCGTGATGCGGCATTTTAAAAATAAAATCCCGGTTCTTTTCCGTGGCGACTCAACTTTGCTGGATGAAAAACCGGGTTTTAAAAATATAATCAGGTACGGGTATTTAAAATGGGTATACAAGCACATAGATTATGCCTTTTACGTCGGGTCAAACAACAAAGCTTATTTTAAAAAATATGGCCTTAAAGAAAATCAACTTATTTTTGCGCCTCATGCGGTTGATAATGATAGGTTTGCTACACAAAGAACCGACGAAGCCTTAAAATTAAGACAACGTTTTAACATTAGTGGGGGTGATTTACTTCTGCTTTTTTCTGGTAAATTCGAAAAGATAAAAGATCCGGCTTTATTGCTTCAATCTTTCATTAGCTTAGATATACCAAAAATACATTTGTTGTTTGTTGGTAACGGGGCTTTAGAAACGTTATTAAAGCAAAAGGCGGCACAGCATCCCGGTATTCATTTTATGGATTTTCAAAACCAAAGCTATATGCCTGTAATTTACCAGGCTTGTGATATTTTTTGTTTGCCATCAAAAAGCGAAACCTGGGGTTTAGCTGTTAATGAAGCAATGGCGTGTGGAAAACCTGTTTTAGTTTCGGATAAAGTAGGTTGTGCTGTTG
>CAISKH010000506.1 GCA_903885865.1 uncultured Mucilaginibacter sp. | reverse complement strand
TTTATAGTTTAATTGTTGCCATTTATCACGAAATAATGTCGTAAAAATACGAATTTATTAGTGAATAAGGGTAGTGGATGAGAAAAATGCAAAAAGTAAATATCAAAAAATCCCTCTGTTGGGAGGGATTTTCATCGAAAAAAAATCTTCCGTACAATCGTAATTAAAAATCCGGACTAAAGTGCAGGTGCCTGTAATAAAGATGCTTACTTAGCCTTATCATAGATATATTTAGTAGTGAACGTACCGAATGAGGAGGTTGAAGTCGTTTCTATAGATAAGGTTGCCCCGCCATCTATCAGTTTCCAGGTTTCGGCGCCCTTTATTTCTACCTTGTCGCCGTTGGCTTCAAAAGCCGCAACCCAGTTAACAGCTAATGACTGCCCGTCGGCCGACCACTTGGCGGTTGATTTCTTTTTGTTGTCGCCAAAAAAGGCCGATTCTGTTTCCTTGCCGTCGAACGATAGTTTGTCGGTAATTTTCATCTCGCCGTTTTGGCCATTTACGGTTTTATCAGACGATAAGCCGTTAGCGTCGGCAGTTATGGTAAGTTTGCGGGCGGCCATACGCCCGCCATATTGGCCCAGGTCGCTTTTTCCTTCATTTAATACCCAATTGCCCGAAAAATCAGGGTTGGCAACAGGGGCAATTGCCGCGCTGCTCATTAATAGTAATACCAACGCGCTCATTATGCTTAAGCCCGCCAAGTTGATCTTTTTTAAGGTGAGGTTCATGTTTTTATTGGTTTAATGGGTGGATAAAAGGTTTTAAACAAATATAAAGGTTTTCTTATTATTATTTTGTTGGTTGATGTATTGGTAAAAGATAGAGAAATTTATACAGACGGAAATATTGGGTTAGTCCGGTTTAAAACCTCTGACTCATAGTCTATGCAGTAATTTAATTTTTAATGAGAAATTAAATAGTATTTTAGTATTAAAATTAGCGGCCATGAATCAAATAAGTAATTCAATGAAGCACATATTATTTTTAGTTATCTGTTCCTGTTTGATGATTCCCTCTCTGGTATTTTCACAGAATATAAATGAAGCGCTTGAGCCCGCTGTAAGGGGTGCGGCCGTTATTGACCTGCTTGCATCAGGAACGTTGGATACATGGAAAGTACCCTCGGCACACTGGCATTTAGAAGGGGGGAGCGTTGTCGGACAAACTATGGAAAGACAAAAAGCACCTGAGTTTTTGTATACCAAACAACGGTTTAGTAACTTCGAGTTCACCTGTGAAATGAGGCTTACCGGCGACAATCACGCCAATACGGGTATTTACTACCGCGTTACTCCAATTATGTTCAGGGGCATATATGAGGCGCCTTCAGGGTACGAGTTTGATGCCGCTGTTACCAACGATAATTTAACCGGCTCTATTGGCGATTGGTACGTACGGCCATCGTTACGTATATATGCTGACAAGGCCGTTGTCGACCAGATATTTAAGCCCGAAAATTGGAACCGCATGACTATGCGCGTTCGTGGAGATCATTTGGAATATTGGATCAACGGCATAAAGGTTATGGACTACCGGGATCAGGACCCCAAAGGATCTCGCGAAGGCACCATTGGTTTCCAAATGCACGATGGATCAGTAATGAAGGTAGAATACCGAAACATACGTGTGCTTCCGCTTGAACCTTAGGATGATGTTAATGGGGCCCGAACTCAAAAAGTGAATTCATCACGAATAAACGGAATTATTAAAAAGTATTGAAAAATAAAACCGCTCCTAAATGCATTAGAAGCGGTTTTTGAAATTTAGTGACCTGGGAGAGGCTCGAACTCTCGACCCACTGATTAAGAGTCAGTTGCTCTACCAACTGAGCTACCAAGTCAATTATTTGTTGCCCGCCTGCCGGCAGGCTGGGGATGGCAAAGAAACGATTTTTTATTGAAGTCCGAAAGCCCGGAAGTCAGAAAAGTCCGAAAGATAATACCTTTTACCTTTCGCCTTTAACCATTTACCTACACTAAAGCGTACATTTCATCCTTTTGTTTTTGCACCGCGTCGCTGTTGATGTATTCATCATACGTCATCAGTTTATCAATAATGCCGCCCGGTGTAAGTTCAATAATACGGTTGGCTACCGATTCTACCAGCGCATGGTCACGCGAGGTGAATAATATAGTGCCCCTGAAGTCCTTCATGCCATTATTCAGCGCGGTGATGGATTCCAGGTCGAGGTGGTTGGTAGGCTCATCAAACATTAGCAGATTGGCCTGTTGCAGCATCATACGGCTAAACATACAGCGCATTTTTTCGCCGCCCGAAAGCACACTGCTTTTTTTGAGCACTTCCTCGCCGCTGAACAGCATCCGCCCCAAAAAACCGCGTATAAACTGGTCGTCCTTTTCACCGGGCGAATATTCGCGCAGCCAGTCGATCAGGTTTTCATCCTTACCCTTAAAGTATTCTGTATTATCCATCGGGATATCGGCAGCATTAATGGTTACGCCCCATTTAAATTCTCCCTTGTAATCCTTATCACGCCCGGTTAGAATACTATAAAAAGCGGTGGTTGCTAAACTATTGTTTGATAACACAGCAATTTTATCGCCCTTATTTACCATTAAGCGGATGTTGCTAATCAATACCTCGCCGTTCAGTTTTTTGCTTAAATGTTCTATCTGTAAAATCTGGTCGCCCGCCTCCCGGCCCTGGTTGTTGAATATGATACCCGGGTATTTACGGTTCGATGGCTGTATTTCGTCAAGGTTGATCTTATCCAAAGCCTTTTTACGGCTGGTAGCTTGTTTTGATTTGGAGGCGTTAGCGCTAAACCTGCGGATAAACTCCTGCAATTCTTTTACCCTGTCCTCGGTTTTCTTGTTTTGATCAGATCGTTGCTTCAAAGCCAGCTGGCTCGACTCGTACCAAAACGAATAGTTACCGGTATAAATGGTCATTTTTGCAAAGTCAATATCAACTACGTGCGTACACACGGTATCTAAAAAGTACCTGTCGTGGCTTACCACCAGTACAATAGCTTCGTAGTCCGCTAAAAAATCTTCCAGCCAGCTTACGGTGTGAATGTCGAGGTCGTTGGTGGGCTCATCCAGCAATAGTATATCGGGGTTATCAAACAGGGCCTGCGCTAATAAAACGCGCACTTTTTGGGTATTGTCAAGGTCCTTAACCAGGCTATAATGAAATTCTTCTTTAATGCCCAGGTTGCTTAGTAGGGTTGCGGCATTGCTTTCGGCGTTCCAGCCATCCATTTCGGCAAAAAGGTTTTCCAGTTCGCCTGCCCGTTCGCCGTCGGCATCAGTAAAGTTTTCTTTTAAGTAGATGGCATCCTTTTCCTTCATCACAGCATACATCTCCTTATGTCCCATCATTACGGTTTCAATAACTGTAAATTCATCAAAAGCATAATGGTCCTGGCTTAAAACCGCCATGCGTTCCCCGGGAGTGAAGCTTACCGCCCCGCTTGTGGGGTCGATCTCGCCCGAAAGGATTTTTAGAAAGGTCGATTTACCCGCTCCGTTGGCACCAATAATGCCATAGCAGTTACCCTGTGTAAATTTTAAATTAACGTCTTCAAATAATGTCCGCTTACCGTAGCGTAAAGATAGATTGGATACTGAGATCATGCTGCACCTGTAATTTGCCGCGAAAGTACGGTTTTTTAGTTAATTTAAGATTAAAGATTAGGGATTAGTTACCTTTACCGCCTGTTGATCAAACTCCCCAATGAGCGGGGTCAACGCGCCATTCCCTTAATACTTCTACATCTTTTCGGGTTATATACTGGTGCTCTTCGGCATAACTTAATAAGGCATTGTAATTTGACAGGGTAATAAAAGGGCAATTGGCAGCTTTAAAATTCTCGGTGGCTAAATCAAACCCATAACTGAATATGGCTGCCAGCCCGGCTACATCATAACCGGCTTCGCGCAAAGCGGTAACAGCTTGCAGGCTGCTTTTCCCAGTCGAGATCAAATCTTCGATCACAACTACTCTTTTTCCGGTTAATATATCTCCTTCTATTACATTTCCGGTACCATGATCTTTCGGCTTTGAACGAACATAGATGAAGGGTAAACCTAATTCCTGCGCTACAAGTACGCCCTGCGGGATGCCAGCTGTAGCCACACCGGCAATACAGCCAACTGCCGAACCAAATTTTTCCTGTATAACGGTTGCCAGTTGCTGCCTGATATAAGTGCGTATGGTTGGATGCGAAAGTGTTATGCGGTTATCACAATAAATGGGCGATTTCCAACCAGAAGCCCACGTAAAAGGATTATTAGGTTGCAATTTAATTGCTTTAATTTGCAGCAGGAATTCCGCTACTTGTTGTTCCGTTTCAGTAGTATTAAACATGGCCCAAAAATACAGAATTTATATTAACGAAAAGGTTATCCTTTTAACAGAATCTGAACCTAAAAAAGCGGAGCATTATCAAAAGATAGACAGCGGAACGTTCGACCTGAAAATAATTTACACCTGGATACTGGCTCATAAAAATCAATTTTTTTATGTGTTGTGTAAGGATGCAAAAGCATTTTTAAAACTGGTAAAAGAGAGTGTAGTATTGATAGAAGCCGCGGGCGGTCTGGTTAAAAATGAAAATAAGGATATTTTATTTATTTACCGTAATGATAAATGGGACCTGCCTAAAGGCAAAATAGAACGTGACGAAACCGTTAAGGGCGCCGCTGTACGCGAGGTTGAAGAAGAGTGCAGCATCATGGTGAGCAAGCTTGGGAAAAAAATATGCAATACTTATCATGTTTATATTAGCAGGGAAGAGGTGGTTTTAAAGAAAACCCATTGGTATAAAATGAAGTGCAAGGGGCAAACTAAATTGAAGCCGCAAAAAGAAGAGGGAATAACCGATGTACGCTGGTTTAAAACGAGCGATATCGACGATATTTTAACCAACACCTTCCCATCCATTATGGATGTTTTGGCAGCGGTTGACCTTATTAAAGATAAGCCAATGCCTC
>CAISKH010000505.1 GCA_903885865.1 uncultured Mucilaginibacter sp. | reverse complement strand
GGGCTCGAAAAAACCATTGCCGACCTCAACTCATTTTTTGAGCATACGCCCGATAATTTTATGTGGAACAATTATTACAACCATGCCAATGAGCCGGTACACCATGTGGCGTTCCTGTTTAACCGTTTGGGTGCGCCCTGGCTAACCCAGAAATGGGTGCGCAAAGTATGCGCCAATGCTTATCATAATTCGGTTGAGGGATTGGTAGGTAATGAGGACGTTGGGCAAATGTCGGCATGGTATGTACTGGCTGCAAGCGGCCTGCACCAGGTAGCCCCCGGGGATACAAGGTATGAAATATTCAGCCCGACTTTCAATACCATTTCGTTACACGCTGCTGCGAGCGGAAAAGTGTTTACAATCGTTACCAAAGAAAACTCGCCGCAAAATTGTTACATACAATCGGCCAGGCTAAACGGAAAACCTTATAACAAGTGTTATATTAGTCATCAGCAAATTTTAAATGGCGGTACCCTTGAGTTTACTATGGGGCCGCAGCCAAATAAAAAATGGGGCATTTAGAATATCCGCCAATATTAAAACCTAACAATAAAATGAACCACCTGGTAAAAAATTATTCAAAAAGAGCGCGCCTGTTTTCAGCATTGTTGCTGCTGGGCGTTGCGGGCATTTTTGTGCCCGGATGCTCAACACATAAAAAAATGGCAGGTGCATCGGCATCGGCTAAACCAAGAGATTACAAGTTTGAAGGCAAAATATCGCGCGAGGTGCTGGAAAATTACCTTAACCGGTCCATCAGCATGCAAAACCTGCTGGCGGGGCGTGAAAGTGCGAATTTTGATGATAATTTGCGGATGATAAAAAATATCAATGCCAAGTTGATTGGCCGCGCTGTATGCCAATGGGGCCAGGAATCGCAGATACCCGCAAACCTTATATTGGAAAAAGAGCGTGCCGCCAAAGTACATGCGGTTTTGCCAGATGTTATTTTACAGGCTTGCATTTTCGAGATCGTAACGCCATCGGTGGAGCAGCTGCCTGTACCCGCCTGGGCATTTACTGCTTTGGGCCTGCCTGTTGAAACCCGGAATTTCAGGCTCGACTCCATGCAATATAAAGTGATATCAAAAGGCCGCAACTGGGGCGGACGAAGCATATCGCCCGATGTAAGCCGTACCGAAACCAAGTTATATTTTTATTACCTGGGCCGGTCGTACATTGATGCCGGTATTGAAGGGCTGCATTTTGGCCAGGTTGAGTTGATGAACAAAAACGACCCCAACCTGGATAACTATTCGCAGATATTGGATATGATACGCACTTACGCTCATCAACACGCGCGCCGTGGCATGGTTATTTGCGACGCCCATGTTCCGCATGGCGGGTTTTTACGCAACGGCCATTTACTATTTGATGCGCATGCTTTCCCGTTAAGGATAGAGGAAATAGCCGATACAGCGCAACATGCTAAACTGGAAGTGGGCCATTTAGACGCGTTGTTTCTAAAAAGCAAAGGCGGCATTTCGCCAAGCGGCTGGAGCTGCGATCATTTGCCTTACCTGGTTGAATTTGACAACTATGGCGGCCGCGCAACCGGAAAGGTATCCAATCCCCCGGGAAGCACAATATTTGTTTGGGGCTGTGATGAGATCAGCTGGATCGCTAATCAGCCTGACGACTATCGTCACCAATGGCTCCATTATGCTTATGATTGGGTGCATAAGACAGACCCTAATGGCCATGTAGAAATGCCGGGAAGCAGGCAAACATCAGGGTTAGTTAATATACGATGGTACCACGCAAATAATAAAAGCGCGGCCACGCCAACCGGCATGGGCGACGAGGATACCATACGTGATATTTGGGCGGCGAGAGAAAAATAAAAAGAATTAATAATTACGGCCAGTATTTCTTCTTCGGGCAAGACTGCGGAATATTTCTCTATTTATAAGCGCTAATTCGGGGCGATTTTTATATTTAAGCTCAATTTCTGTTATAACTTCACAAAGTTCTTTAAGCAATGTCGGGCTTATTGGCGCATGGCTGTCTAATTGTATACAATCATTTAATTCGGGCGTTTTACTAAAAAAATAATTTGTTGTATTTAGCCGTATGCCATAAAGGTATTTATTGTTAACGTCTCTTGTGATATGGTTAACGCTGAAAATATAGGTTTGGTTGTTAATATCTATCAGCAATCTGCTGATATTATTTGTTGCAAATTTTGTTAATATCACGATAAATGCATTAAAAGGAAGATGGTAACAAGTATATGTTACCGATTTCTCAGGTAATACATTGACTAACAACTAATAGTGGTAAGTGTTTCATTTTAAGCAGTTAAATTATTTATACTATAATTATTTGCGCAAATACAGTTAACTTATTGCCAATAAGTTACCAATTTCACGCGAGGTGCGCACCAAATTATCATGCGTGTTTTTTAAGGCATCGCCCAGCGCTGCCGGTTCATTTCCAATTGGCAACAACACATCAAAATATTCATTCAATTCTTTACTGTGCAATAACGGCACTTTTCCGGCCAAACCAATTACGGGCAGGCCTTTTTGTTTGGCAAGCGCGGCCACTGCAGCCGGGGCCTTTCCCTGCAGGGTTTGTTCATCAATACTGCCCTCGCCGGTAAATACCATATCCGCGTTTTGCAAGGCCTCATCAAAACCGGTAAGTTTTAAAAAATGGCTTGCGCCACTAACTAATGCCGCATTCAAAAAGGCATACGCTGTCGCCGCTGCTCCGCCGGCTGTTCCGCTATGCTCAGCCGATGCTATGTCAATGCCTGTTTGTTTTAAAGTAATGGCCGCGAATTTTGTAAGCAGGGCATCCAGTTTTACGATATCATGGGGCGTTGCCCCTTTTTGCGGACCAAAAACAGCCGCGGCCCCATTGTCGCCTAATAATTTATTGTCAACATCGCATAAAATAATGATGCTGCAATTCAGTACCCGCTTATCTAAACCCGACACGTCAATTATAGCCAGCTGTCCTAATTCGGCAGGAACAGGGTTCAGTAAGTCGCCATCGGCATTTAAAAAACGTATTCCCAATGCTGCCAGCATACCCGCACCGCCATCAACTGTTGCCGAGCCGCCCATGCCTATAATTATTTTGTTAACGCCTTTATCCAATGCCTGTTTCATGAGTTCGCCTGTTCCGGAGGTATTGGTTATCATCGGGTTTAATTCGGCCGCCTTTAACAGGCGCATCCCCGACGCGTCCGCCATTTCAATTACCGCGGTTTGGCCATTATCAATTAAACCAAACGGCGCCGTTATTTTTCGGCCCAAAGCGTCGTGCACGGGCGCGTTAACTATTTTGCCGCCAAGGTGTTTTATTAGCAAACTGCCCGTCCCATCGCCGCCATCGCCAACGGGAAAAAGCCGACAGGTGCAATTCAACTTGCTTAGCGTTAACCCCTGGGCTATCGCTTCGGCAACGGCCTGCGCGTTAATGCTGTTTTTAAAGGCATTGGGGGCAATAAGTATATTCATATAGCTAAATTAATGCTAAAATATGGCACTAACTAATTGTGTTTTTTATAAACGATTAAACCAGCTGCTTTGGGGGGAGGAACAACCATATCCTGATCAATAAAAATTGGCACATTGTTTGAAACTATATTTTCTTTAAAACAGCAACGCTATGGCGAAAAAAGTGTTTACCTGTAACCTATGTTAAAAACAGGGACGAGGCAACCAACTCAACTTATGAGCCGTATTTTTCGTATAGCGAAATTTTATTCTACCTATTAAATGTTTAAGTCGGCTAAAATTCCAATATTCTTTTTGATTATCGGTATTGCCTGGGCGCTGTTCAGCAATCCGATAATCACTTTGTTTATGCGACACCTGGCGCCGCTTGAGCAGGATTCATACAGGAGTTTGAATGACCTGATATTTGTGATCATCATTAGCTATGTACTCTACTATAAAATCAAAAAGCAGCAGCACGAGCTAACCAGGTCAGAAGAAGAATACCGGCAATTATTTGAATCCAACCCCAATCCCCTTTGGATACACAATGAATCCTCCCGGTTTGTAAAGGTCAATAATGCCGCTGTTGAAAAGTACGGATATAGCCGGAAAAGGTTTTTAAAAATGCATACCCCGCAAATCAACTCCGCAACCGTGCACCCGGGCATATTTTCTGAAGAATTCCAAATGCCTGGTATCCGTGAACACATAAAATTCACAGGAGAAACCTTTATCGTATCTACGGTTTCTTACCCAGTTCTGTTTAATGATGAGCAGTGCAACCTGGTTATGGCAACTGATATTACGATGCTGATTAAAAATTAAAGGACGCTTATCAAAGGATCAAATCCTCCAATGATGTCCTTTTACAGCTCGCCTGGTCAAATTCTCATGAGCTCCGCAGGCCGCTTTGTTCCATTATGAGCCTGGTGTCCCTGCTCAAAGAAGCCAATGAACAGGAAAGGCAGGAATTCCTCCATTTGCTGGAAATATCTTCCAATGAACTCGACCTGAGTTTGCGCCGGAACAACGAAAAAGCAGAGGAAATGGCCCTGTTAGAAAAATCTGCATGAACCCTCTTATCTTTTGGGCTGGTATTTTTCTCTATGGTTAAAGTCAAATGTACGGGAAATAGTAAATCCCAGCCTGTATTGCCCCCGCGAATAATCCGATGTTGTGTTGCTTAAGTAATTGATCTCAGAAATCGCCCTGGCATTCGTAATATTTATCGTAAATACGTGCCCACCGGTTACCGTCTGGATACCAAAACCCAGTGGATCGCTAAATCCATTTGCGTTCCCGAAGGAAGAAAATGGATGCGCGTAATCCACTACCACGCTTAGCAGCTTGCTTACTTTTAATGCAGCGGTGGCAGATAATGATAAAAGCAGTTCCTTATTCCCGGCCACATCGGGCATTGGCAAATTATTCTGTACCACAGAGGGCGCTATTTGTAAAGAAAAAACAGGCGAAAACTTGCGCGCTATAACGGCCTGGGCAAAATAGGAAAGGCGGTCACTTAATTTGGCGAAGGAGCTGTAGGGGCGCAGCGCCGTTTCGCCTATCAGCGTTAACGCCACAGGAACACTGTTGTCATTTGTTTGGTGAAGCAGGGCATACTTAAGCTCAAGGTTAGCAAGCCCGCCGTCTAAAGGCAATGCGCTCCGGCCCAGGCCTACAGTCAGATTATTAGTTAACCCATATTCAAAACCAATATAAACGTCAGCTATATTATCAAGGCCAAAAAATGTTTTACCGCCGCCCAGGGTGCCCCCCAGGTCACCAAAACGGTGAAGTATCAGGACGTTAAGGTTATTTTTCTTAACCGTTTGGCTGGATTGGGACAGGATCAACCGGGATGATTCAAAAACAACAACGTGCTCCTTGCTGTTATCCCCGGCTATAGAATTTAATAAAGAATCAGCCGCAGAGGTTTGTTTACTGGAGCTGGTTTGTGCCTTTAATGTACTATAGGTGAGTATAAAAGCAGCGAGTAGGATAAATTTTTTCATATTGAAATTTATTGACGTGAGCTATTGGAATATGGATTGTAAGTAGCCGAAACAGTGATCTTTATATTTTCGGCTATATGGTAAAATAAGATCTGCGGTATATCGATATGATGATCGGCACAATTGACAAAGAATGCAGATGTCATGCTGACAACGCCGTTGTTCACTGTCACGTTGCCCGTGACTGTTCTTGGCCTGGTAATACCGTGTACGGTTAACTGACCCGAGACCTGTACAGCATAGGTCCCGTCATGGGTTAAGTCGATATGTTCCGCTATCTTTCCTTTGAATATGGCTTTCGGATACTTGTCGCTTTCCATGTAATCTGAATTAAAATGCTCCTGCATGAATGCCTTATCAAACTGGAACGTACTAATAAATACGCTAAAAACTAATTCGCCGGTACCCGAATCGTAAACCGATGCGCCTGCGGATGATACTGCCTTGATGTCCTCTATCAGTGCACCGGAAAAAAGACTGATCCCAACATTTTTACAGCTATAAAGCTGAGCTGATAGCTGGAATGGTAACAGGCTAAATAAAACAAAAATGATATATTTCATTTTCCAGGTATGTATCCTATACTAAAGACGTAATTTCAGCCACGTAAGATTGCGTAAAAAACCGGCTTTAAACCAAAAAGGCGCATTACGTTCGCGAGCGTGCCTTTATCAATACGTAAGCTTTGTGATAAGGGTTGGTTTGAAAGGTCGGGGGATTTAATAAAAGGCATCAGGTTTAGGGTTATGACACGCGCTGCACACGTGTGCAAGCTTAAGTGCTTTGATAATTACACTATAAGCATTTTAACCAAAAAATAATTTGTGTATTAAGCCAGAATAGTGATTTGTTATCGGAGGGAATTAATATTCAGGAACTTTTCTGCCATGCGATTTTCTTTCCGAAAATCCGGGTATTATCTGTCATTTTTATCTTTTCTAATTGTATCGTCCACAGGTGTCCTGGTCGTGCAAGAGCTACAGGAAAT
>CAISKH010000504.1 GCA_903885865.1 uncultured Mucilaginibacter sp. | reverse complement strand
AATCTTAAACTAACTGACGATGACAACCTTAACCGCATCACCCAAAAAGCGTATCGATTCTATTGATATATTACGGGGCATAGTAATGATCATTATGGCGCTCGACCATACCCGCGATTTCTTTACCCGCCTTAATTACGACCCTACCGACCTGACGCGGGCATCCACCATGTTGTTTTTAACCCGTTTTATTACCCATTACTGCGCGGCTACGTTTGTATTTTTGGCCGGAACGGGCGCATTTCTGTATTTAACGAGGGGCAAAACAAAGCTGGATGCTTTTAAATTTTTACTGTCGCGTGGGTTATGGCTCATTTTGCTGGAGATGACCATTATACATTGGGGCTGGGGCGAAGGGTTGTTTTTACAAGTAATATGGGTAATAGGGTTGAGCATGGTCATCCTATCGTTGCTCATCTGGCTACCCGTGCCGGTAATAACCGCGTTTGGGCTGATCCTCATTTTCGGGCATAATTTGTTCGATCATGTTAATGCCACCGCATTTAGCGCAGCCGGCAAAACATTATGGACGTTTCTGCACGTGCAGGGCATGGTGCATATATGGGGTTTCGGCGACGCGTTTTTAATGTATCCGCTGGTTCCGTGGGTGGGCGTTATGGCGGCGGGCTATGGCTTTGGTACGCTGTATACCTGGGATGCTGCTAAAAGGGAAAAAACATTAACCATACTTGGTTTTTCGGCCATCGCGCTATTTGTAGCGATACGCTATTTTAATATTTATGGCGACCCGTCGCTTTGGGTATACGAGGGCAATATACACCGTACCATACTTTCATTTATCGACGTACAAAAATACCCGCCATCGCTTGATTATTTGCTGATCACTCTGGGCCCCGGCATGTTGTTCCTGGCATGGGTAGAAGGGAAAAGCAATGCCCTAACCAATATTTTTGAAGTGTACGGGCGGGTGCCTCTGTTTTATTATATCCTTCACCTATACCTTTTACACCTCATGGCAATTTTAGCGGGCGTTATTACCGGGCAGCCTAAAGGTGTTGCATTTGGTTTACCGGGAGTGTACCTGGTATGGCTAACGGCGGTATGTATTTTATATTTACCATGCAGGTGGTATATGAAATATAAAAAGGAACATAAGTATTGGTGGCTGGGTTATTTGTAAGCCCCCGCTAAATCTGGTCACAAACATCGTATCCTTCTTATATTTATAATTAAAAATAATCACGTATATTTGAGTAAACAACAATATACAGCAATGATAATTGAACGGACAAAGGATGAAGTAATTATCAGGCTTCCCGCCTATGTGAAAACAGATGGGTTACAACGCCTTGTTGATCTTTTGAGCTATAAAGAGGCCGTTGAAAAATCTGAAGCCACCCAGGATGATGTGGATAAATTATCCAAAGAAGTAAAAAAGGGTTGGTGGGAAAAAAACGGCAAAAAATATATTAAGTGAAAATTGTAGTTGACACTAATATTATTTTTAGTGGCCTATTAAACACTAACAGCGTTATTGGTGAATTATTAATAAACTCCAACAATTCCCTTGAATTTT